>DATKAO010000241.1 GCA_035498015.1 Myxococcota bacterium | reverse complement strand
GGACATGTGCGGGATCGTAGGCTACGTAGGCCACAGTGACCGGGCGCAGGACGTGATTCTCGACGGGCTGCGGCGGCTCGAGTACCGTGGCTACGACTCGGCGGGGATCGCGGTCGTGGTCGACCGGAAGCTCCGGCTGGTGCGCGCGCAGGGCAAGCTCGTGAACCTCGAGGCCGCGCTGCGCGACGTGCCGCTCGCGGGCTCGCTCGGCATCGGTCACACGCGCTGGGCCACCCACGGCAAGCCCAGCGAGCGCAACGCGCACCCGCACGTGGCGGGCACGGTGGCGGTGATCGGCAACGGCATCGTCGAGAACTTCCGCGAGCTGCGCGACGAGCTCGAGCGCTCGGGCTGCGTGTTCAAGAGCGACACCGACACCGAGATCATCTCGCACCTGGTGTTCGAAGCGCGCAAGCGCGGCAAGTCACTGGTCGACGCGGTGCGCGCGGCCGTGGGACAGCTCGAGGGCTCGTGCGCGATCGCGGTGATCGACGAGTCGACGCCGGGCGAGATCATCATCTCCAAGAACGGCGGCAACCCGATCGTGGTCGGCCACGGCACGGGCGAGAACTTCATCGCGAGCGACATCGCCACGCTCCTGCCCTACACGCGCCAGATCCAGATCCTGCACGACGGCGAGCTCGCGCGAGTCACCACGAGCTCCGTCGAGATCCAGACCTTCGACGGCCGGCCCGTGAACCGCGAGCGCAAGCAGGTGCTCTGGGATCCCGTCCAGGCCGAGAAGGGCGGCTACGACCGCTTCATGCAGAAGGAGATCCACGAGCAGCCGCGCGCGATCGGCGACACGATCGGCGCACGCGTGCTCGAGGCCGACGGCGACATCGACCTGGACGGCATCGCCTTCGACCCCGCCTGGGTGCGCGACCTCCTGGGCGTGCAGCTCGTGGCGTGCGGCACCGCCTGGCACGCCAGCCTGATCGGCCGCTCGATGATCGAGAGACTCGCGCGCATCCCCTGCGACGTGGACCTGGCGAGTGAGTACCGCTACCGCGAGCCGATCATCGGCGAGCGCCACCTGGTGGTGCCCGTGTCCCAGTCCGGCGAGACCGCAGACACGATCGCCGCGCTGCGCGAAGCCACCGACCGGGGCGCGAAGTCACTCGCGGTGTGCAACGTGCACGAGAGCACGATCGCGCGCTCGACCGACTGGGTGCTCTACACGCACGCCGGCCCCGAGATCGGCGTCGCCTCGACCAAGTGTTTCACGACCCAGGTCGTGGCCCTGTATCTCCTGGCGCTCAAGCTCGGCCTGGCCCGCGGCGCGCTCACGCGCGACGCGGTGCGGCGACACGGGCACGAGCTGCGGCGGCTGCCGCGCTTGGTCGAGCAGACGCTCGGCCTGTGGGGCCACATGGAGGCGATCGCGCGCCGCCGCCAGCACGCGCGCGACTTCCTGTTCCTGGGCAAGGGCTACGGCTTCCCGATCGCGCTCGAGGGCGCGCTCAAGCTGAAGGAGATCTCGTACATCCACGCCGAGGGCTACGCCTCGGGCGAGATGAAGCACGGCCCGATCGCGCTGATCGACGAGAACGTGCCGGTCGTGATCGTGGCCAACCAGCCGTCGGTCTACGCGAAGATCGTCTCCAACGCCGAGGAGGCCCGCGCCCGCGGCGGCGTCGTGATCGCCGTCGTCGACGAGAACAACACCGACGTCGAGCGCTACGCCGACGAGGTGGTGCGCGTGCCCGCGACCACCAGCGAGCCCATGTCGGCCATCCTGGCCACGATCCCGCTGCAGATGCTGGCCTACCACGTGGCGACCCTGAAGGGCACCGACGTCGATCAGCCGCGCAATTTGGCCAAGTCAGTCACCGTGGAGTAGCCGGGACCTCGGCACTTCCGCGGCTGATCTTCTGTTGGATGGGGCCCGGCGCGGCGGAGCCGCGCCACCCATACTTCGCTCGGCTGCGCCTCGCTGCGCGCTTCGCTTGCCGGACCCGTTGATTCGATTCGAGCCTTGCTTGCGACCGCAGCCTCCTTTGGCGAAGCTCGCGCGGTGCCGGCGCCGGAAGACATCGTTCGCGGTCTCAACGCGGAGCAGGCGGAGGCCGTGCGCCACGTCGAGGGGCCGCTGCTCGTGCTGGCGGGCGCGGGCTCCGGGAAGACGCGCATGCTCACGCACCGCGTGGCCCACCTGATCGCGAGCGGCGCCGCCTACCCGCACGAGATCCTGGCAGTCACTTTCACGAACAAGGCCGCGCGCGAGATGCGCGAGCGCGTCGAGCGCATCCTGGGCGGCGGCACGCGCGGCGTGTGGGTCTCGACCTTCCACTCGACCTGCGTCCGAATCCTGCGGCGCGACGTGTCGCACCTGGGCTACGAGTCGAACTTCGCGATCTACGACTCCGACGACTCACTCGCGCTGGTGAAGCGCGTGCTGCGGCTGCTCGACGTGGACGAGAAGACCTGGCCGCCGCGCGGCGTGCGTTCGTCGATCGACCGGCTGAAGAACCGCGGGCTCCTGCCCGCCGACCTGGCGAACGAGAGCTCGCTCCAGGGCCGGCGCATGCGCGAGATCTACCAGCGCTACCAGACCGAGCTGCGGCGCGCGAACGCGCTCGACTTCGGCGACCTGATCCTGCTCACCGCGCGGCTGTTCGAGAACCACCCGGCCGTGCTCGAGAACTACCAGCGGCGCTGGCGCTTCGTGCTGGTCGACGAGTACCAGGACACGAACCCCATCCAGTACCGCCTGCTGCGGCTCTTGACCGCGGCGCACCGCAACCTGTGCGTGGTCGGCGACGAGGACCAGTCGATCTACCGCTTCCGCGAGGCCGACATCCGCAACATCCTCGACTTCGAGAAGGACTTCCCCGGCGCGCGCGTGGTGCGGCTCGAGCAGAACTACCGCTCGACGCAGCCGATCCTCTCGGCCGCGAGCGCGGTGGTCGCGAACAACCTCGAGCGCAAGGGCAAGCGCCTGTACACGCAGCGCGGCGGCGGCGAGCTCGTGCGCTTCTTCGAGGCGCAGGACGAGCGCGGCGAGGCGGCGTTCGTGGTGAACGAGCTGTTGCGCGCGCGCGACGCCGGCGAGTCACTCGGCACGGCCGCGATCTTCTACCGCACCCACGCGCAGTCGCGGCCGCTCGAAGAGGAGCTCCTGAAATACAACCTGCCCTACGTCGTGGTCGGAGGCACGCGCTTCTACGACCGCGCCGAGGTGAAGGACGCCCTCGCGTACCTGCGCGCGCTGCGCAATCCGGCCGACACCGAGAGTCTCCTGCGCATCGTGAACACGCCGGCGCGCGGCATCGGCCGGGCCACGATCGAGCGCGTGCTGGCCGCCGCCGAGGAGGCGGGCACCACGTTCTGGGACGCGCTGGTGCGCGGGCTCGGCTTCCTGTCCGCGGCCGCGGCCAAGCGCGTCTCGGAGTTCGTGGCGCTGATGCAGGACCTGGGGCGCACGCTGTCGGGTGACTCGGTGGCCCAGCCGCTGGCGTCCTTGCTCGAGCGCACGGGCTACCTGCGCGCGCTCGAGGCCGAGAACACGGTCGAGGCCGAGGCGCGGCTCGAGAACCTGCGCGAGCTGCTCGCGGCGGTGGAGGAGTTCGAGCGCCAGAATCGCGACACGCGCGAGGCCGGCGACGAGGCGCGCGACCTGGTGGACCTGTTCCTCGAGCAGGTCACTCTGCTCTCCGAGGCCGACGCGGTCGACAGCGCGAGTGACCGCGTCCCGCTCATGACCGTGCACGTGGCCAAGGGACTCGAGTTCAAGCGCGTGTTCGTGGTGGGGCTCGAGGAGGGGATCTTCCCTCACTTCGCCTCGCTCGAGGACCCGGCCGCGATCGAAGAGGAGCGCCGGCTCTGCTACGTGGCCATGACCCGCGCCATGGAGCGACTCACGCTGTGCAACGCCACCCTGCGCCGGCTGCACGGCTCGGTGCGCTACAACCCGCCGAGCCGCTTCCTGGCGGAGATTCCCGACGAGCTGATCACCGGCCGGCGCTTGCGCAGCACCGCCGCCAGACCGGTGCCTTCCGGTCCTCCCCGGACCGAGTCAGGCCCGCGCATCGACTACAGCGATTCGCAGCTCTCGCACGACGAGGTGCCCGAGCTCAGGCCCGAGCAGCGGGTCGAGCACCCGATCTTCGGCGCCGGACGCATAATGGAGGTCGTGGGAGCGGGCGACGCCGCCAAGGCCACGATCCGCTTCGACCGGGCGGGGGTGAAGGTGATCAAGGTCAAATACGGGCAGTTGAGACTCCTCGCTTGAGCGTGCTCGATCTGTATCCCACGGAGATCCTCACCGAGCGGCTGCGCTTGCGCGCGCCGAGGCGCGGCGACGTGACGGCGCTGCACGAGGCCATCGCCGAGACACTGACCGACCTGGTGCCCTGGCTGCCATGGGCGCGCGTCGACCACGGCCCGGCCGAGACGCGCCGCTACCTGCGCGCGGCGCGCAGCGCGTGGTCGCGCCAGAGCGCCTTCGAGTTCCTGATCGAGCTGCGCGACTCGGGGCGCGTGGCGGGAGTCACGAGCCTGCACCGCGTGGACTGGGTGCGCGCGGTGGCGGGGCTCGGCTACTGGGTGCGGCGCTCGGAGTGGAACCACGGCATCGCCACCGAGGCGGCGGCTGCGGCGCTGGCGCACGCGCTCGGCGGCCTGCGGCTGCACCGGATCGAGGCGCTGGTGGCGCTCGAGAACAAGACGAGTCAGCGCGTGGTCGAGAAGCTCGGCTTCGTGCGCGAGGGCGTGGCGCGCGAAGCGGAGTTCGTGGACGGCCGGTATCTGGACCACATCCAGTACAGCTTCCTGCGCAGCGACCCCCAGGCGGGCCTGCGATGACGAGATACGCGCTGCTCTCCGACGTGGGCGTCGAGCGCACCAACAACGAGGACAGCGCCGCGGTCGACCTCGAGCTCGGGCTGTTCGTGGTGGCCGACGGCATGGGCGGTCACGCGGCGGGCGAGGTCGCGAGCCGCGTCGCGGTCGACGCCACGCTCGCGGCGCTGCGCTCGCGTCCGCGGCCCAAGCGCCTGCGCGACGAGGGCGAGGTCATGCTGCAGGCCATGCACGACGCGAACTCCGCCGTGGTGCGCGAGGCCGACGAGCGCGGGACCTTCGGCATGGGCACCACGCTCTCGGCGCTGTTCGTGCGGCGCCGCAGCGCGGTGATCGCGCACGTCGGTGACTCGCGCATCTACTCGATCTCGAAGAAGGGGATCACGCAGCTCACCGCCGACCACACGCTGGTCGCGGCCATGGTCGAGCAGGGCGTGATCACCGCCGAGCAGGCCGCGACTCACCCCGACAAGCACGTGCTCACCCAGGCGATCGGCACGCTGGGGCCGCTCGAGCCGCAGGTGCTGCACGCGAAGATCCCCGCCAAGGGGCGCCTGCTCTTGTGCACCGACGGCCTGCACGACGCGTTGACGCTGGGCGAGATCGAGGCGCTCGCGCGCGGCGACGACCTCGACGAGGCGGCGCGCGCGCTGGTCGACCGCGCGAACGCGGCCGGCGGGCACGACAACGTCACGGTGCTATTGGTCGAGCCCTAGTCACCAGTCACTCGGTGCCTTCCATGACTCCGAGCCAGTCGAGCTCGCGGTAGGCGTCGTCGAGGTCCATGCCGTAGCCCACGACCCAGCCGCGCGCGACCTCGAAGCCCACGTGGTCGAGCGCGAGCGCGACCTGCCGGCGCGAGAGCTTCGAGACCAGCACCGCCGTGCGCAGCGAACGCGGCCCGCCCGCGCGCACGCGCTCAGTCACCGCTTCGAGCGTGCGGCCCTCGTCGGCGATGTCGTCCAGGATCACCACGTCGCGCGCGTGGAACTGCGCGGGCTCGCAGCCTTCGAGCTCGACCGGCCGCAGCTCGAGCCCGCTCGAGCGGCGCGCGCGCACGAAGCGCTGCTCGCCGCGCACGCCCTGCTCGGCGAGCCGTTCGGACAGGCGCTGCGCGAAGCGTCGCGCGCCCTCCGCAATCACCACCAAGAGCGGCGCGGCGCCGGCGAGCGCGCGCGCGATCTCACCGGCCAGCTCGGCAATGCGCTCGTCGACCGCGCGCGCCGAGTAGAGCTCGCGCAAGCGCAGCCCGGTGTCTTCCGCCGGCACCACGGGGGCGCATGCTATAGGATCGCCGCATGCCCGTCGCTCCCGTGCCCGCCGCCACCGTGATGCTGCTGCGCGACACGAGCGCCGGGCCCGAGGTGCTCTTGCTGGAGCGCCACTCGCGCAGTGAGTTCCTGCCCGACGCCTACGTGTTTCCCGGCGGCCGGGTGGACGAGGAGGACCACGCGCTGGCCGAGCGCGTCGCGGGAGTCACTCCCGCGCAGGCGGCAGCGGCGCTGCCCACGGTTTCGCCCGAGCTCGCGCTCGGCTTCTTCGTGGCGGCGATCCGCGAGACCTTCGAGGAGGCGGGCGTGCTGCTCGCGCGCCGGCGCGGTGCCGCCGAGCTGCTCGACCGGCCCAGCGCCGCCGCGCTGGCGCGCCACCGCCTGGCCGTGCAGGCGGGCGACGCGTCGTTTCGCGCGCTGGTCCAGGCCGAGGACCTGGTGCTCGCCGCCGACCTCCTGGCCGTGCACGCGCACTGGATCACGCCCGAAGACTCGCCGCGCCGCTTCGACACGATCTTCTTCGCAGCCGAGACACCGCCCGGCCAGGAGGCGCTGCACGACGGCGTCGAGCTCACCGACCACGTGTGGCTGCGGCCCGCGCAGGGGCTGTCGGAATTCCGCGCCGGAAAGCGCCACATGATCCTGCCCACCTGGGCGAACCTGGAGACACTGCTCGGCCACGCGCGCGCGCACGACGCGCTCGCGGCGTCGCGCCTGCGCTCGCTCGTGCCGATCCTGCCGGTCGTGCGCGAGCGCGAAGGCAAGCGCCGGGTGGTGATTCCGGCCGACGCGGGCTATCCGACGCTCGAGGAGCTGATCGGCTAGCGCGCCCCGATGCCCTCGAGGCGCGCGCAGGCCGCGCTGGTCAGTCGACCCGCGCACGCGCGCTATGCTAGCCGGTGCGGTCGCTGGAGAGGAGTCAGAGGTGCTGGGGCCGGTGGTCGTGCTCGGCGGTTACGGGCGGGTGGGGCGGCTCTGCGTGCAGGAGCTGGCCGCCCGCACGCGCGCGCCGATCCGCGTGGCTGGCCGGAACGTGCAGCGCGCCGAGTCTCTCGCGCTCTCGTTCGGCGACCGCGCGAGTGCCGGCTACGCCGACGCTTCGGAGCCACGCGTGCTCGCGCGAGTGCTCGAGGGCGCGGCGGCGGTGCTGGCGTGCTGCGGCGGCGACCAGGTGCGCGCGCTGCAGTGCGCGCTCGAGCTGCGCGTGCCGTTCGTGGGTCTCTCGCCGGTGCCGCTGCCCGCGCGCAGCCGCGCGCACGTGGCGGAGCTGGCCTGGAAGGCGCAGGTCCCGGTGGTGCTGCACGCGGGCGCGCTGCCGGGCATTCCCGGGATCCTGGCCGAGTCACTCGTGCGGCGCGTGGCGGCGATGCAGCGGCTCGAGATCGCGTCGACCGGCCCGTTCCTCGAGACCGAGACCGCGCGCCGCGACCAGGCCGAGGCGCGCGCCAGCGAGCCCGCGCGCGGCAGGCGGCTGCCCGAGCTGTGGCGCTTCTCGGAGCCGATCGGCCGGCGCGCGCTCGGTCAGGCGGCCTGCGCCGATCTCACGGGCTTCGCCGAGTCACACCTGGTGGGCGAGCTGCGCTATCTGGAGCCGCGCGAAGGCGCGTTCGCGCGCGCGATCTCGCGCGTGGTGTCTCGCGGGGCGGGCGCCGGCTTCGCCGTGGCCGCGCGCGCCTTCGCCCAGGCCGATGCGCGCGAGCCCGTGGCCGAGATCGAGCTCTTGGCGGCCGACGCGCTCACCCCCGCCGCGGCGCTCGCCGGCGCACTGACTGCCGCCGTGCTAGAGGGCCACGTGCCCGCGGGTCTGTCTGCGCCGCGCGAGGCGATCGCGCCCGCCGCGGCGCTGGGCGAGCTCGAGAAGCGCGGCGTGCGCGTTCGGAGCGAGCCGCGCGCCTAGTGTCTGGTCTTCGCGCGCAGCAGGTCGCGCAGCGGCCGCATGCCGATCGTGCGCATGCCGCGCGCCGCGAGCGCGTCGCGCATGCTGCCGTCGCTGTAGATCTTTCGCTCCTCGTCGCGCTGGCGCCAGTCGGGCGTGATCGACTCGAGCTCGCTTCCGCCCTGCGCGCAGTGGGTGATGAGATACGAAAGACCCGAGCCCAGCCGGTCGAGGCGCGTCTGGTTGTGCGCCAGCCCCGAGCCGGGTGGGAAGTCGAGTGAGTCGGCGTCGAAGTGGTCGAAGATCGGGAAGCCCGCGGCCTCGGCCTCGTCGATGCGGCGCGCATACTCGGCGATCCGGTCCGGCAGCCCGTGCGCGGGCAGGTCGCGCGCCCGGATGCGCGGCACGAACGCCGGCAGCCGGTACGCGCTGGCGATGCGGAAGTAGGCGTCGACGAACTTCAGGTTGAAGGCCGTGCCCATGTGCGCGTCGATGTGAGTCACGTCGATGCCCGCGGCCAGCGCGCGGTCGACCTGCGCGCGCATCTCGCGCTCGGCGTCCTCGGCGGTCGCGTGCTCGACCGTCTCGCGCGTGGTCTCCCACATGCCGCCGTCGCGCGCCACCAGGCTCGGCGCCTCGGCCGAGACCGGCCGCCAGCGGTAGCCGGCGTACTCGCAGTTCAAGGTGAGGTGCACGCCCAGGTCGAGCTCGGGGCGCGCTTTGGCGATGCGCGCGATCTCGTCGAAGCCCGGGCACGGCACCATGATGCTGCCGCAGGTCGCGGCGCCCTCGAGCGCGGCCACGCCGCCGCTGTTGGCCGCGCGCGACATGCCCAGGTCGTCGACGTGCACGACCACCACGCGCTCCCGCTCTCCGAGTCCCAGACGTTCGACGATCGACAAGGCTCCCCTCCCCGCGCTGCCAGCATAGCGGCGCTGCGTTTTGCCATCATCGGCCGCCATGGAGCAACCCTGCCGCTTCGCCGTGGAGCCCGCCGACGCGGGCGCGCGGCTCGACCACGTGGTGGCGCGGCGGCTGGGCGTGTCTCGCGGCTACGCGCGCAAGCTGGTCGCCGCCGAGCGCGTGCTGCTCGCCGGCCGGCCGGCCGCGAAGGGCACCCTGCTGCGCGCCGGCGAGGAGATCTGGGTGCTCGCGTTCGCGCGGCCCGACGACCCGCCGCTCGCGAGCCCCGAGCTCGAGCTCCGGGTCGTGGCGAGAGACTCGCGCTGGGTGGCGATCGACAAGCCCGCGAGTCAGCCCACTCACCCGCTCGACGCGAGCGAGCGAGACACCGCGCTGAACGCGTTCATCGCGCGCTTCCCCGAAGTCGCGGGGGTGGGCGAAGGCGGTCTGCGTTCGGGCGTGGTGCACCGGCTCGATCCCGGCACGTCGGGCGTGTTGCTGTTCGCGCTCGGCAACGAGTCCTGGCAGCGGGCCCGAGCCGCCTTCGCGGAGAAACGCGTTCACAAACGCTACGTGGCGCGCGTGCACGGCGCGTTCACGGGCGAGCGCGAGGTCGAGCTCGCGCTCGAGAGCCGCGGCGACCACGTGCGCGTGGTATCTCGCGGCGGGCGGCTCGCGCGCTCGCGCATCCGCGCCCGCCGCACCGGCAGCGACGAGAGCCTGGTCGAGATCGAGATGCAGACCGGCGTGCGCCACCAGATCCGGGCGACGCTGGCGTATCTCGGCTTCCCGGTCGTGGGCGACGCGCTCTACGGCTCGCCCGCCGCGCTGCCGCGCCACTGGCTGCACGCCGAGTCGCTCGCCTGGGAGGACTTCGCCGCGCAAGCGCCCGCCCCCCCCGAGCTGCGCTGAAACCGAAACGCGCGGCGCGTCGTACCACTCCGCGACAACCCCTCAGCGCTCCGCGCGGCGCCGCCATCCGACTCAAGCTCTTGCTGCGACTGCCACCGCAGCAAACGGAAACCCTGCAATCCCCGTGCTTGGTCAGTTTCGGCGCAGACGCGGGCCGGGGGCCTCGCGCAAGCACGCTTGCGCGGGGCTCCCGGTGACTGAGGGAGGCCGGAGCCGCAGGCGAACGAAGTCAATCGCTAAGGCGCGATGATCACCTTGCCGAAGGTCGCGCGGCCGGCGAGCGCTTCCAGCGCCTGCGGCACCTCGTCCAGCCCGTAGGTCCCGAAGATCATCGGCTTCACCTTGCCCTGCTCGTACAGCTTGGCGAGCTCCGCGAACACCTCGGGCACGCGCGCGGGCTCGTTCTGCGCATAAGCGCCCCAGTGCAGGCCGACCACGGAGATGTTCTTGAGCAGGATCCGGTTGGCCTTGACCTCGGGAATCACTCCGCCCGCGAAGCCGATCACGAGCAGGCGGCCGTTCCAGGCAATGCACTTCATCGAGCCGTCGAAGATCTCGCCGCCGACCGGGTCGTAGATCACGTCCGCGCCGCGGCCGCCCGTGGCCTGCTTCACCGCCTCGACCCAGTCGCCGCGCGAGTAGTCGATCGCGACGTCGGCACCCGCGCGGCGCGCGACCTCGAGTTTCTCGGCGCCACCGGCGGTCGCGATCACGCGCGCGCCCAGCGCCTTGCCGATCTGCACCGCCGCCACGCCCACGCCGCCCGCGGCCGCGTGCACCAGGAGTGTCTCGCCGGGCTTCAGGTGGGCGCGCAGGGTCAGCGCCGCGTGCGACGTGGGATACACCACGGGAAACGCCGCGGCCTCGGGGAAGCTCATGGTCTCGGGCATGGGATGCAGCGCCGAGGCCGGTATGGCGACCTTCTCGGCGAACGCGCCCAGCGCGAGCCCGCCGAACACGCGGTCACCCGCGCGCACGCTCGTGACCCCGGGGCCGAGCTCGCGCACGACGCCGGCCACCTCCGCCCCCGGAATGAAGGGGAAGGGCGGCTTCATCTGATATTTGCCCTGCACCAGCAGGATGTCGAAGAAGTTGCAGCCCGCCGCTTCGACGTCGAGCACGACCTCGCCCGCGCGCGGCACCGGATCGGGCCACTCGCGCGCGACGAGCTCTTTCGGTTCCTGCCAGCGCTCGACGACGATCGCGCGCATTCGTCCCCTCCGACGCGGAAGCGCGCAGTCTATCACCCCGGGCTCTAGCCGGTCGCAGAGACGCGAACGCCGACCGGGTCGCCCCGGCCGGCGTGCACTGCGACTTTCCCGATGATCGCGTGGGCACCCTACCCACGCTCGGGTGGGATTCAGACGTCCTGAGGGCGGAGCGTCTTGCGGCCGTTGGCCGTCGCGCGGTTCTGAGCCGCGGCAATCACCTCGCGAACGTGCGCCTCGAGAGCGCCGTAGAACTCGCTCCCGACGTTGCACTTCGACGCGGCCGCCTTCACGCGCGACTTCGAGATGATCATCGAGTCGCCCTTCGCCTTCGCGGCCTTCTTCTTCATGCCCATGTTCGAAAACTCCCAAAAATGTGACGGCGCCGAGAATTCGGCACAGGCGGCAAATAGCATGAAAGGACCCTTCCGCAAGGGGTTAACGCGGATTTCGCGCTAGACTGGGCTCGTGCGCCGCACCCCCGCATTCGCGCTTGCGCTGACGTTTCTGCTCTGCGTCCCGGCGGTTGCCGGCGAGAGCGGCTGGAACGAGCGCAGCTCGAGCCACTTCCAGCTGTTCGAGGCGCTCGGCTTCGCGCGCTACTCGGGGCCGAGCGGGTCACGCGAGTTCGAGCGCGGCGTGCTCGCGACGCTCGAGTCGGCCCACGAGCGCGTGCGCGACCTGCTGCACCTCGAGCCGCGCTCGCGCGTGAAGGTGTACGTGTACGAGCCGAGTGTCTTCGACGCGGAGTACGCCTCGCGCTTCGGCTTCCGCGCCGCCGGCTTCTGGGACGGCGCGATCCACGTGCGCGGCAGCCAGACACTCGACGCGCGGCTGATCTCGACCCTGCACCACGAATATCTGCATTCGGCGCTCGACTCACTCGCGCCGCGCGACCTGTGGCCGGCCTGGCTGAACGAGGGCCTGGCCGTGTATTTCGAACGGCTGGCCCTGGGCCGCAGCCAGCTCGACGGCACGGAGGACGCGCGCCTGCGCGCCGCGGTGGCTTCGGGCCAGTGGATCCCGCTCATGGACCTGTGCGGGCCCACGCTGGCGGGCCTGTCGCAGGCGCCCGCCGAGCTCGCCTATCTCGAGTCGTACGCCGCGCTGGAGATGATGTTCCGCATCTCAGGCAAGGATCGCGTGCGCACGCTGGTCACGGAGCTCGCTCGCACGCGCATGCTCGACCGCGCACTCCAGAGCGCGTTCCACGCCACGCTCGCCGGCATCGACGCGCAGCTCGTCGCGCAGTTCCGCTAGCGCGTTCAGCTCGCCCCCGCGCGCGCCGATCGTCGAGTGTGTCCATGCGCGACCTCGACGAGACGGTGGAGTCCACTCGCCCCAA
>DATKAO010000240.1 GCA_035498015.1 Myxococcota bacterium | reverse complement strand
TGCGCATGGACGGGATCACGAGGTGGCACAGGTACCAGGCGCCGAAGGCGTGCGTGCGCACCACGCGCTCGAACTCCGCCGGGTCGGTGTTCTTCACGGTCTGGCCGCGGCTGGCGATGCCGGCGTTGTTCACCAGGATGTCGACGAAGCCGAAGTCCTTGACCACGGCGTCGACCATCGCCTGGCAGGCCTCGAGTGAGTCGACCGACGCGGAGTAGGCGCGCGCGCGCCGGCCCAGCGACTCGATCGCCGCCACCGTCTCCTTGGCGGCGGCGTCGTCCTTGCGGTAGTTCACCGCGACGTTGGCGCCGTCCTCCGCGAGCCCGAGCGCAATCGCCCGGCCGATTCCCCGACTTCCACCCGTGACCAACGCGACGCGACCCTGGAGCGACATGGAGGCCGTGTATCATCCCGAGCCGTCTCATGTCCACCGCCGCCGCCAGCGCACGACCGACCCGGCGCAGCGCCGTGCGGCCCTGCGTGACTGCAGCGCTCGCGGGCGCGCTCGCGGCCTACAACGCGCTCAGATTCGCGCTTTGCGCGGTAGCGAGTGCTCCCAGTCCGCCAGGATGGCGCGCAGCGCGGAGACGAACGCCAGCGGCTGGTCGAGCAAGAGGTGGTGGTGAGCCTGCGGGATCTCGACCAGCGGGGCGTTGCGGTCGAGCAGCTCGTACATGTAGTCGGCGACGTCGGGAGTCACCAGGTCCGACAGCTCGCCTCGGAACAGCGCCACGCGGCACCGCACCTGCGAGAGGTTCTCGGCGATCGCCTCCGGCGTGGCGCGCCGGAACACCACCGGGTCGAACTTCCAGGTCCAGCCGGCGGGCGTGCGGTGCAGCGAGTGTCTCGCCACGTGGTCGAGAATCCAGGCGTTCTCGCACGGCTGCGGGGGGATCAGCCGGAACTTCGCGACCGCGGTCTCGAAGTCGGCGTAGGTCTTCGGGTTGCGGAAGGCGCGGCCGCGCGTGCCCTCCTCGGACTCGGGGTCGGGCCGGCGCACGGGTGAGTCGACGATGATCGCGCCTGCGAGCCGGTCACCGAAGCGCGCCGCGGCGCCGATGCACACGATGCCGCCCATGCTGTGCCCCACGAGCAGGGGCGCGCCGACGATGCGCGCGTGTCTCGCGACCGCCATGACCTCGTCGGCCCAGACCTCGCGCCGGTACTCGCTGCGGCGCCCGCTGTCGCCGTGACCCGACAGGTCGAGCGCGACCACGTGGTACTGCGAGGTGAGCAACGGCGCGATGAAGCTCCACCAGTGCGCGTGCGCGGCGCCGCCATGCACGAGCACGATGCCCGGCTTGTCGCGCTCGCCCCAGCGGAGGTAGTGGATCGGCGCGCCCAGCACGTCGACCCGTGACTCCTCGGGTTTGTCGGCCAGCGCTCGCCGGAACCAGTCCGGCGCGTCAGTCATCGAGCTCGTACTTCTTCTTGAGCTCGGGGTCGCGCGCCGCCAGCAGCTCGGCCAGGCTCACCATGACCTTGCACTGCTTCCAGGTGGCGTCGTCCTGCATCTTGCCCTCGAGCATGAGCGTGCCGCTGCCGTCGGGCATGGCGCGCAGCACGCGCTTGGCCCACAGCACCTCGTCGGGCGGAGGCGTGAACACGCGCTTGGCGATCTCGATCTGCGAAGGGTGCAACGACCACGCGCCCACGCAGCCCATCAGGAAGGCGTTGCGGAACTGGTCCTCGCACGCGACCGGGTCGTCGATCGCGCCGAACGGGCCGTAGAAGGGCAGCGCGCCGGTGGCCGCGCAGGCGTCGACCATGCGCGCCATGGTGTAGTGCCACAAGTCCTGCTGGGCGGTGACTCGCACGGCCTCGGGGTTCTTCGGATCGGGGTCGGCGCGCACGAGATACCCCGGGTGGCCGCCGCCCACGCGCGTGGTCTTCATGCGCCGCGAGGCCGCGAGGTCGGCCGGCCCGAGTGACAGGCCCTGCATGCGCGGGCTGGCCGCGACGATTTCCTCCACGTTGGCCACGCCCAGCGCCGTCTCGAGGATCGCGTGCACGAGCAGGGGCTTGGTCAGCCCGGCCTTCGCCTCGAGCTGCGCCAGCAGCTGGTCCACGTAGTGGATGTCCCAGGGCCCCTCGACCTTGGGCACCATGATCACGTCGAGCTTGTCGCCGATCTCGCCCACCAGCCGCACCAGGTCGTCGAGCACCCACGGGCTGTCGAGTGAGTTGACGCGCGTCCAGAGCTGCGTGGCGCCGAAGTCGACGTCGCGCGCGATCTTGATCAGGCCCTCGCGCGCGTCGACCTTGCGCTCGGTCGGGATCGCGTCCTCGAGGTTGCCCAAGAGGATGTCCACCTGCTTGGCGATGTCGGGCACCTTCGACGCCATGCGCGGGTTGCTGGGGTCGAAGAAGTGAATCATGCGCGACGGCCGGACCGGGATCTCGCGCGCGGGCTGGGGCGCGCCGATCGCCTTGGGGGCGAAGAAGTGACGTGGGCTCTTCATGGGGCGCGAGATTACCACGCGTCCCGATTCTGAAAACGCCGGCACGATTCCGTAAACTCGGCGTCCAACCCCGAAGCGAAGGAGCATCCCATGGCGATCAAAGTCGGTGACCGCGTTCCGAAGGCGACCCTGAAGCGCCTCACGCCGGAAGGCATGAAGGACATCCAGACCGAGGAGTACTTCAAGGGCCGCAAGGTCGTGCTGTTCGCGCTGCCCGGCGCCTTCACGCCGACGTGCTCCGCGAAGCACCTGCCCGGCTTCGTCGAGCAGGCGGACAAGATCCGCGAGAAGGGTGTGTCCGAGATCGCGTGTGTCTCGGTGAACGACGCCTTCGTGATGGACGCTTGGGGCAAGGACCGCAACGTCGGCAACAAGGTCAGCATGCTCGCGGACGGCAACGGTGAGTTCACGCGCGCGCTCGGGCTCGAGATGGACGGCTCGGGCTACGGCATGGGCATCCGCTCGCAGCGTTACTCGGCGGTGATCGAAGACGGCGTCGTGAAGAAGCTGCACGTCGAGGCGCCCGGCAAGTTCGAAGTGAGCAAGGCGGAAGTGATCCTGGACGACCTGAAATGAAGTTCGGGATCTTCTACGAGCACCAGCTGCCGCGGCCTTGGAGCGACGGCGCCGAGCAGAGACTCTTCCAGGAGGCGCTCGACCAGGTCGAGCTCGCCGACCGGC
>DATKAO010000239.1 GCA_035498015.1 Myxococcota bacterium | reverse complement strand
TGTTGCGCGTGTACTGCTCGTGACCCGGGCAGTCGGCGATGATGAACTTGCGCTTCTCGGTCGAGAAGTAGCGGTAGGCGACGTCGATCGTGATGCCCTGCTCGCGCTCGGCCTTGAGCCCGTCGAGCAGGAGCGCCAGGTCGATCTCGCCCCCGGTCGTGCCCTCCTTGCGCGAGTCACGCGCCACCGCCGCGAGCTGGTCCTCGTAGATCAGCTTCGAGTCGTGCAGGAGCCGGCCGATCAGCGTGCTCTTGCCGTCGTCGACCGAGCCGCAGGTCAGGAAGCGCAGCAGCTCCTTGCGTTCGTGGCGGTCGAGATACGCCTCGACGTCGCGCAGCTCGAGCTCTTCCAGCATGGCTAGAAGTACCCCTCGCGCTTCTTCTTCTCCATCGAGGCTTCTTCGTCGTAGTCGATCACCCGGCCCTGGCGCTCCGAGACCCGCGCCAGCAGCATCTCGCGGATCACCGACGGCAGGTCCGAGGCGTCGGACTCGATCGCGCCCGACAGCGGGTAGCAGCCCAGCGTGCGGAAGCGGACCTTGCGCATGCGCGGCTGCTCGCCGGGGCGCAGCCGGAAGCGCTCGTCGTCGACCATGATCAGGTTGCCGTCGCGCTCCACGATCGGCCGCTCTTCGGCGAAATACAGCGGCACCACGGGGATGCCCTCGCGGTGGATGTACAGCCAGGTGTCGAGCTCGGTCCAGTTCGAGAGCGGGAACACGCGGATCGACTCACCCTTGTGCACGCGCGCGTTGTACAGGTTCCACAGCTCGGGCCGCTGGTTCTTGGGGTCCCACTGGTGATTGCGGTCGCGAAACGAGTACACACGCTCCTTGGCGCGCGACTTCTCCTCGTCGCGCCGGGCGCCGCCGAAGGCCGCGTCGAAGCCGTACTTCTCGAGCGCCTGCAGCAGCGCCTGCGTCTTCATGATGTTGGTGTACACGCTCGACCCGTAGTCGAACGGGTTCACGTTCCTGGCCTTCCCGTCGGGGTTGGTCCAGGTCAGTAACTCGAAGCCGTTCTCGCGCGCGAAGCGCTCCCGGAACTCGTACATCGCCCGGAACTTCCAGGTCGTGTCCACGTGCAGGAGCGGGAACGGCGGCTTGCCCGGGTAGAAGGCCTTGCGCGCCAGGTGCGCGAGAACTCCGGAGTCCTTGCCGATCGAGTAGAGCATGACCGGATTGCGGAACTCCGCGACGACCTCGCGGATGATGAAGATCGCCTCGGCTTCCAGGGCCTCGAGATTGGTCAGGATCGTCACGGCGCGGGGATTCTATCGACACCGGGCCGCCTGTGCCGCGCTCGCTTTGGCCGCTGCCGCGTGTGTCGCATGTGGCTACTTCGGTCCGAGCGTGGCGCTGGTCTATGCCGACCCGACGCCCCTGCTCGACGCGCCGCTCGAGATCGCGAGCCCGATCGCGACGCGCCTTCCGGGCTATCGCCCGATCCAGCCGATGCCCAACTTCGTCTCCACGTTTCACCCGACGCGCTACGGGCTGGTCGATGGGGCTGCCGGCGGCCCCTTCCTGAACGCCACCACGCTGCGCGTGTTCGAGACCGAGGCCCAGGCGCGGGCCCAGCTGGAATCGGCCTGCCGCGAGTACACCAGACACTGCGGCGAGAACCTGGTGCGGCGCCCGGCCAATCCCGGGGGCGAGGCCTGCGTGGCGCCCTTCTGGCGCGAGCGCGGCAGCCTGCACGACGGCTACGGCTTCCAGGACTTCGAGACCGAGATGAGCGTGCGCCGCGGGCGGCTGGTGGTGGAGATCCACGGGATCGCGCTCGAACAGAGCCCCGAGCAGGCCGCCGCGCGCGTGACCGCGATCGCGGCCGAGATCGCCGACAAGCTGCGAGTCACTGACTCGCGCCGCTCCGCCTCCGACTCCCTCAGCCCCTGAAATGGGAAGGCCGGGAACGCCTCACGGCGGTCCCGGCCTTGGGGGGGATTGCGGTTTTGTTGTGCTTGCTAGCTGAGAATGAACCGGTGAGTGGCACCGCCTCTCATCGAGAGCTCACCGGTGGGGTCACCTTGAGCTCGTCGATCACGGAGCGCACGCCCGGCACGCCTCGCGCGGTGGCGAGTGCGAGCAGGCGGTCCGACTGGCTCGCGACCGAGCCGGTCAGGCGCGCGACGCCTTTCGATACCTCGACGTCGATGCTCGCGTCCTTGAGCTCGCTGCGGGACTCGAGCTGATCGTCGATCGATTTCTGCAGACTGTCGTCGGTCTCCTGGACGGCCTTGGCCATCGACTGCGGCACGACCTGGAGCTCGTTCTTCACGGCCTTCACGCCGTCGACCTTCTTGACCTCGTTCTCGGCGAGCTTCTTCGAAGTCTCGCTGGGCACCGAGCCGAACAACGTCACGACCTCGTGGTCGGTGTCGACGTTGATGTCGAGCGCCGGCACGTCGGAGGTGGCGAGCAGGCGCGTCTTGGCGGCCGCGGTGATCCACGCGTCGTAGGCGGCCGACTTCATCGAGCTGCCCTTATCCGCGCCGGAGGTCGAGAGCTCTTCGTCGCCGACCTTGTCGGGACTCTGGATCTCGCTCGAGACGTTCTTCACGCCTGGCACCGCGCGGGCATCGGCCAGCGCGCGGCGGTGGGCCGACAAGGTCTTGGCGTCGCCCGAGAGCAGCACCACGCCGTCGTGCACCGACGCGACCTTGATGCTCGAGTCGGAGAGCGCCGCGTCGCGGGAGAGCACCGTCTCTACGTGTTTCTGCAGATCGGCGTCTGCGACTTTCACGGCCTCTTTGCGGCTCGAAGGCACCACCTGCAGCAGATTGTTCACGGTGCGCACGCCTTCGATCTTGCGCGCGACCTCTTCGGCCTTCGCCTTCTCGGCGTCGGTCGACACGATCCCGTGCAAGGTGACTCGCCCGTCCACCGTGTCCACGTTGATCGCGTTCGAGGGCACGTTCTCGGTTGTGAGTAGAGAGATCTTCACTTTGGTCGTGATCCAAGCGTCGGGCCGCTCCATGGCCGCGCGGCTCGGGCCCGCCGCGAACAGCGCGAGCGCCAGAACGCCGAGGCCGATGCGGAACAGCGCCATCGTCTTCGAAGTCATCCGGGTTTCTCCTGTTGCGTCGTGACGACGCTGGGGAACAGTGGAGCAAGTGCCGTGCCAGTCGGCGGGGTGCCGCTGGCGGGAACGGGATCCGCAGGCCGGCGCGGCTCTCCCACGCGAGTGACTCCCCGCCCGGGCGGATCGCTCGCCGGGATGGACGCGGCCGAGGCTTCGTCCACCGCGTCGTAGGGAACGCTGTGCTCCATCTCCTCGGGCGCCGCGCTCACGAACGTTCGCTCGGCGAGCGCCCCTGCGCGGAGTGAGTCGCCGTGCGCGCTCCGTTCATGCGGAGTTCGTTTCGCACGTCCTGCACGCCTGGCAGGTCCTCGAGCGCCTCTTCCGCGAGGCGCTTGGCGTGCCGGTCGGAGACCGTGCCCTGCAGAGTGACCTCGCCGTTCTTCACCAGCACCTCGATGTCGGTCGCGTCGAGGTCGGGGTGATCGCAGAGCGCCTGGCAGGCGTCCTCGCGGATCCGCTCGTCGGAGCGGCGATAGCCCTTCGGGCCCACGCCGGTGAAGCGGCCGCGCCGATCGCGCTCGGGCCCGCCCCACTCGCGCTGACTCCCGCTCCAGTCACGCTGCCCCCAGGCGTGACCCTGGCCGTGACGTTCCTGGCGACCCCACTGCGGACCGCGCTCGTAGTCGAAGCGCTCGCGCGCCTGGATGTCCTGCGGCTCGCGCCAATCTTCGCGCTCCTGGCCGAAGTTCTCGTCGCCGAACGGCCGCTCGCGCGGCTCGCGCCGCTGCAGGAATCGATCGCTCCGACTGGGCTGATTGCGTTCCCAGCGCTCGAACCCGTGGCCGCGTCGTTCTTCGTAGCCCATCGCTCTGGCCCTCCTCGGGGTGGGTCCCTCTGAGTGGCTCCGAGTGGAGCAAGCCACGTGCCCCGCGGGGCGGCGTCGGGCGCGCGACGGGAGCGGCCCGCGCGCACTCCTTTGCAGAAAGGTCAGCCCGCCGCTTCCGCGCGGGCGATCGGCGCCGGTGTGAGCGCCGCTACCAGCCCGGTGCACGAGGGCACGATCGGCGTCCCGGCGGCGGTGGTGAGCGCGCGCACATCGAGCGCCGCGGCGAGCACCACGGCGTGGCGGCCGGACACACGCGCCTGCGCGTCGCTCTGTGCGTGTGCTCCCACGCTCGCCAGCACGAGCAGCGCGTCCGCGGCCGCGTCTCCGGCCTCGAGCATGCGGAACCCGCTGCGCTCGAGCACGGTCGCGATCCAGTCGCGCGCGAACCGGTCGAGGGCGCCCTTGCGCAGCTCCTCGACGCGCACGGGCCGCGCTCCGAGCTTGGGCGCAGTGACTGGCATGCCGGTCACGAGCTCCGCGAGCAGCTCGCGCAGGCGCCGCAGCGAGCGGATCACGTCGCCGCGCGTGGCCCGGCCGGCGTCGCGTTCGCGCGCGAGTTGCACGAGCATCGGCAGCACGAGCGAGTCGGAGAGCTGCACCAGGTCGCCCTCTTTCGCCGCGTGACGCAAGAGTGTGGCGGCCTCCTCGTCGTCGCGCGCCGCGAGGCGCTGGCGGAGCTGCGCGGAAGGCGGCGCGACCGGGTCGTGTGACAAGAGCGCCGGCATGAACGCGAGCTGCGGCACGTAGCGGCCCACCACGGTGAGACAGGCGGTGAGCGGAATCGCCAGGAACAGGCCCGGCGCACCCCACAGCCAGGCCCAGAACGTGGCCGAGAGCACGACCCCGAGCGGCGTGAGTCCCGCACCGCGCCCGAGCACCTGGGGGTCGAGCACGTTGTTCGTGAACAGCTCCCAGCACACGAAGAAGCCAGCGGTCCACAGCATCTTGTCGAAGCCGTGGAACGCCGCCGCGCAGAAGACGATCGGCAGCGCGGCCGCGGTCGCGGGCCCGAAGTACGGGATCGAGCGGAACAGCGCCGAGATGAAGCCGAACACGAACGCGCCCGGCACGCCGATGCAAGTGAGTCCCAGCCAGACCGCGACGCCCTGCAGGAGACACACGGCCGCCTGCCGGCCGAGGAAGCGACTCACCAGCGCTCCCGCCTCGTCGACCGCGCGCGGCGACAGCCGCGAGTCGCGCAAGGACAGCCAGGTCACGATGCGCCGGGGAAGATCGTCCTGGAGCAGGAGGAAGATCGCGAGCACCGCCACGATGCCCGCGGTGCCGAGCGGCCCCAGCAAGGTCGCGCCGTAGCGGCTCAAAAGCCCGATGCCGGTCGAGGGCTGGACGACCTCCACGCGCGGCGTTTGCGCGCGGCCGGCCGCGGGATCGATCTCCTTGCCCAGCTGGTCGATCCAGCCCAGCGCGTCGGCGAGCGAGCGCATCGGCCCGCGCAGCGTGCGCAGCTTCTCCGCGAGCGTGGCCCGGAAGTCGGGGAGACTCGCGGCGAGATCGCCGAGCTCGCGCGTGATGAACCAGGCGGCGAGCGCCGCGCCCGAGACGATCGCGAGCGTGAGCAGGAGCACGCCCGCCAAGCGCGGCAGGCCCGCGCGCTCGAGCCTGCGCACGGGCGGAGTCAGCAGAAAACCGAGCAGCGCAGCGAGCGCGAGCGGGATCAGGAACTCGCGCGCGAAATACAACACCACCGCCACGATTGCGAGGGTCGCAATCGTGGGGAGCTCGGGCCGCGCATCCACCCTCGTCATGGCCACGGGCGGTGCACGGCTCATGCCCGCGGAGGCTTGTAGAAATTTCGCAGACGAGTCGCGCATACGGAACGCGCCGGTCCGCCGCCGCTGGCACGCATCGTGCTCGAGCATGCGCGCCGGGGACATGGTGAAGGTCTGGCCGGGTCAACCGCTGCCGTTGGGCGCCACGTTCGACGGTCTGGGCACGTGCTTCTCGGCGGCGAGTGACGTCGCCGAGGCCGTCGAGCTGTGTCTGTTCGACAAGACGGGTCAGGAGACGCGCGTGTTCCTGCCCGAGCGCAGCGGCGCATGCTGGCATGGCTATCTGCCGGGAGTCGAGCCGGGTCAGCGCTACGGCTACCGCGTGCACGGTCCGTGGGATCCCGCGCGCGGCTTGCGCTGCAATCCGGCGAAGCTCTTGATCGATCCCTACGCGCGCGCGCTCGACGGCGAGCTGCGTTGGGGTCAGGCGCTGTTCCCGTATGACCTCGGCGGCGACCCGAACGGTCCACCCAACCTGGAAGACAGCGCGCAGTCACTCCCCAAGTCGGTGGTGGTGAGCACGCTGTTCGATTGGGGCGACGACCGGCCGCCGCGCACGCCCTGGCACGAGACCGTGCTGTACGAGCTGCACGTGCGCGGCTTCAGCATGCGCCATCCCGACGTGCCGCCCGAGCTGCGCGGCACCTACGCAGGACTTGCGCATCCGGCAGTCATTGCGCACCTGGTCGCGCTCGGAGTCACGGCCGTCGAGCTGATGCCGATCCACGCCTTCGCGCACGACGCGCACCTGCTCGAGCGCGGCCTGGTGAATTACTGGGGCTACAACACCGTCTGCTTTCATGCGCCCCACGCGGCGTACGCGGCTGCGGAGCGGCCGCACCAGGTCGTGCAGGAGTTCAAGCACCTGGTGAAGACGCTGCACGCGGCGGGCATCGAGGTGATCCTCGACGTCGTCTACAACCACACCGCGGAAGGCAACCACCGCGGCCCGATGCTCTCGCTCAAGGGCTTCGACAACGCGGGTTACTACCGGCTGGTCGACGGCGACCCGCGCCACTACATGGACTACACGGGCACCGGCAACAGCCTGAACATGCGCAACCCGCAGGTGCTGCAGCTCATCATGGACTCACTCCGCTACTGGGTCCTCGAGATGCACGTGGACGGCTTCCGCTTCGACCTCGCCGCGACGCTCGCCCGCGAGCTGCACGACGTGGACCGGCTGGCCGTGTTCTTCGACCTGATCCAGCAGGACCCGGCGGTGAATCGCGTGAAGCTGATCGCCGAGCCCTGGGACGTGGGCCACGGCGGCTACCAGATCGGGAACTTCCCGCCGCTCTGGTCGGAGTGGAACGGCAAGTACCGCGACTCGGTGCGCGACTACTGGCGCGGCGAGCGCGGCGCGCTGGGCGAGTTCGCCGGCCGGATCACGGGCAGCTCCGACCTGTACGGCACCAGCGGCCGCAGCCCGCACGCGAGCATCAACTTCGTCACCGCCCACGACGGCTTCACGCTCGAGGACCTGGTCTCGTACGACGCAAAGCACAACGAGGCCAACGGCGAGGAGAACCGCGACGGTGAGTCGCACAACCGCTCGTGGAACTGCGGCGTCGAGGGGCCGAGCGACGATCCCGAGCTGCGCGCGCTGCGCGCGCGCCAGAAGCGCAATCTGCTCGCGACGCTCCTGCTCTCGCAGGGCGTGCCGCTCCTGCTCGGGGGCGACGAGCTCGGCCGCACACAGGGCGGGAACAACAACGCCTACTGCATCGACGACGAGCGCACGTGGCTCGACTGGCAGGGCGCGGACGCCGAGCTCTTGGCGTTCGCGCGCCGTGTCATCGACCTGCGCCGCAGTCACCCGGTGTTCCGGCGGCGGGGCTGGTTCGGCGACCTGCCGAGCGCCGACCCCGCGCCCGAGATCGCGTGGCTTCGGCCGGACGGCGCGCCCATGCAGGAAGCCGACTGGACCTCGGGCACGAGCGCCGCGCTCGGAGTGTTCCTGAACGGCGATGCCCTGCCCCACCCGGACGCGCGCGGCGAGCGCGTGCGCGACGCCAGCTTCACCTGGCTGCTCAATCCCGGGCCGGAGCCGGTCGCGTTCACGCTGCCGCCCGAGTCCTTCGGCCGGGCCTGGACGGTCGAGCTCGACACCAGTGAGCTGCTGCTGCCCGAGTCACAAGCCTTCGGCCCGGGCGCCAAGCTCGAGGTCGCGCCGCACGCCTGCGTGCTGCTGCGGCGGGCGGAGCCGTGAGCAGCGAGCCGCGCGCGGCCTACCGCTTGCAGCTGGGCGGCGCGCTCGACTTCGAGGCCGCGGCGCAACTCGTGGAGTATCTCGCGGGCCTCGGCGTGAGTCACGTGTACTGCTCGCCCGTGCTGCAGGCCGCGCCCGGCAGCGCGCACGGCTACGACGTGGTCGACCCGAGCCGGGTCAGCGCGGAGCTCGGCGGCGAGGCCGGCTGGCGCTCGCTCGTGCAGGCGTGCGGCAAGCACGAGCTCGGGCTCCTGGTCGACGTCGTGCCGAACCACATGGCCACGCGCGCGCCCGAGAACCGCTGGTGGTGGGACGTGCTCGAGAACGGGCCGGCCAGTCGCATGGCCCGCTTCTTCGACGTGGACTGGCGCGGAGCCGAGCGCCGGCTCGCGCATCGCATCCTGCTGCCGATCCTGCCCAGTCATTACGGCGACGAGCTCGCGCTGGGCCGGCTGCGCCTGGCGCGCGCAGGCGGTGGATTCACCCTGCAGGCCGGCGACCAGGTGCTGCCGATCGCGCCGCGCTCGGTCGATGGGCTGCTGCGCGACGCCTCGGAGCGCGTGTCGTCGCCGTTGCTCGAGTTTCTCGCCCACGCGCACGGAGTCCTCCCGCTCTCCACCGACGCCGACCCCAAGCGGCTCGACCGCCGCCACCGGCACAAGGAAGTGCTGCGCGATCTGCTCGTGCGCCTGTGCGCCGACGAGCCCGACGCCGCGCGCGCGATCGACGCCAGCGTGGCGCGCTGGAACTCCGATCCGGAGCTGCTCCACTCGCTTCTCGAGCGCCAGAACTACCGGCTGGCCCACTGGCGCACCGCCGCGCGCGAGCTCTCCTACCGGCGCTTCTTCGACGTGGCCGACCTGGTGGCCGTGCGCGTCGAGGACCGGACGGTGTTCGCCGAGACGCACGCGGCGCTGCTCGAGCGCGTGGCCGCCGGCGAGATCGCAGGGCTGCGCGTCGACCACGTCGACGGACTGCGCGACCCGCGCGGCTATCTCGAGTGGCTGGCCGCGGCGGCGCCCGAGGCCTGGCGCGTGGTCGAGAAGATCCTCGCGCACGGCGAGACCCTGCCGGATTCGTGGCCGGTGGCGGGCACGACCGGCTACGATTTCCTGTGGCACGCGACGGGCGTGTTGGTCGATCCCGCCGGCGCCGCGCCGCTGCGCGCGCTGTACGCGGAGCTCACGGGCGATGGCCGCAGCTGGCCCGAGGCGGTGGCCGACGGCAAGCGCCGGGTGCTGCAGGACCTCCTGTCGGCCGACCTCACGCGCCTGGTCGACCTCGGCGCCGAGCTGTGCGAGAGCCAGCGCGCCCACCGGGACTTCACGCGCGGTGACCTGGAGCGCGCACTCACCGAGCTCGCGATCGCCTGGCCCGACTACCGCGGCTACGCGCGCGCCGGAGACGACGTCCTCGACCCCGCCAGCGCGCGCTCGCTCGCGACGGCGCTCGGCGCCGCGCGCGAGCGCGCCGGCACGACCGACCCGGGCGTCTTCGACCTCCTGGCAGCGGTGCTCGGCCGCCAGGCTCGCGGGCCGCTCGAGACCGAGCTCGCCCTGCGCTTCCAGCAGCTCTGCGCCGCAGTCACCGCCAAGGGCGTCGAAGACACCGCCGGCTACGCTCACTTTCCGCTCGCGGCGCTGTGCGAGGTCGGCTGCGACCCGGGCGCGTTCGCCGTGTCACCCGACGAGCTCCATGCCGCCTCGGCACGCATCCAGGCGCGCTGGCCGCACACCCTGCTCGCGAGCTCGACTCACGACACCAAGCGCAGCGAGGACGTGCGCGCGCGGCTCGTGCTGCTGTCCGAGATCCCGGAGCGCTGGGCCGCGGCGGTCCGCGGCTGGTTCGCGCGCGCAGAGCGCCACCGCAGCCCCGCGGGACCCGACCCGAAGCTCGAGTATCTCCTGTACCAGACCTGGATCGGGGCCTGGCCCATCAGCCCCGAACGACTCACCCGCTACCTCTTGAAGGCCGCCCGCGAGGCGAAGGAGCACACCACCTGGCAGGCGCCGTCGCGAGAGTACGAGGCCGCGCTCTCCCGGTTCGTCACACGCCTGTTCGGCGATGCCGAGCTCCTGGCCGAGATCGAGGGCTTCGCCGAGGCGCTGGTCGCGCCCGGACGCGTGAACTCACTCGCCCTCTTGCTGCTGAAGCTCGCCAGCCCCGGCGTACCCGACCTGTACCAGGGCTGCGAGCTGTGGGACGGGTCGCTGGTCGATCCCGACAACCGCCGGCCGATCGACTTCGAGCTGCGCCGGCGCCTGCTCGCGGTCGCCCGTCACGCCAGCCCCGAGCAGGCGCTGGCCGAGCCCGAGCACGGCCTGGCCAAGCTGTTCCTGGCCGAGCGCGTGCTGCGCGAGCGCGCGGCGCGGCCCGAGCGCTTCGGTCCGGGCAGCGCCTACCGGCCGCTCCGCGCGCAGGGCGCGCACGCGGCGAGCCTGCTCGCCTTCGCACGCGAGGGCCTGGTCTGCGCCGTGCCGCGCCTGCGCCTGCGGGCCGCCGGTGACTGGCAAGACACCGCGCTCGAGCTCCCGCCCGGGCGGCACCGCAACGTGCTCACCGGCGAGTGTCTCGCCGGCGGGCCGCAGCGGGTCGCGGAGCTGCTGCGCCGTTTCCCCGTCGGCCTGTGGAGCCGGGAGGTCTGCGGGACATGACACGCTTCGAGTTGTGGGCACCGCGCGCGCAGCGGGTCGAGCTCGTCGCAGGCGGACGGCGCGTGCGCCTGCGCCGCGCGAGCGGCGGCTGGTTCCGCAGCGAGCTCCCGCTCGAGGGCGAGCTGGACTACGCCTTCTCGGTCGACGGAGCCGAGCCCCTGCCCGACCCGCGTTCCCGCTGGCAGCCGCACGGCGTCTTCGCCGCCTCGCGCACGCTCCCGCTCGAGCCCTTTGCCTGGAGCGATGCCGGCTTCCGCGCCGAGGCCCTGCCGCGCGCGGTCTTCTACGAGCTGCACGTGGGCACCTTCACCCCCGAGGGCACGTTCGCCGCGGCCGAGACCCGCCTCGAGCACCTGGTCTCCCTGGGAGTCACACACCTCGAGCTCATGCCCGTGGCGGCGTTCTCGGGCGAGCGCGGCTGGGGCTACGACGGCGTGGCTCCGTTCGCGCCGCACCCCGCCTACGGCTCGCCGGACGACCTGCGGCGGCTCGTCCAGGCGTGTCACTCGCGCGGGCTCGCGGTGGTGTTCGACGTGGTCCACAACCACGTGGGCCCCGAGGGCTGCTTCTTCGCGCGGCTCGGGCCGTACTTCTCCGAGCGACACGCCACGCTCTGGGGGCCTGCCCTGAACTTCGACGGCCCCGAGTCCGACGAGGTCCGCCGCTTCTTCATCGACAGCGCGCTCGTCTGGCTGCGCGAGTACCACGGCGACGGCCTGCGCCTCGACGCGGTGCACGCGATCCACGACGAGTCACCGCTGCACTTCCTCGAGGAGCTGCGCATCGAGGTCGAGCGGCTCTCGCTCGCCGAAGGCCGGCCGCTGTTCCTGATCGCCGAGAGCGATGCGAACGATCCGCGGCTGGTGAGCGCGCGGCGCGACGGCGGCTACGGGCTGGACGCGATGTGGAACGACGACTTCCACCACGCCCTTCACGTGTTCCTCACGGGCGAGCACGAGGGCTACTACCGCGACTTCTGCGGCTGCACGGACCTGGTCGAGGCGCTCGCGCGCGGCTTCGTGTACGCGGGCAGATACTCGGGCTGGCGCAAGCGCCGGCACGGCCGCGCCGATCCGCGTCCGCGCGGCAGTCAGCTGGTCGGCTTCGCCCAGAATCACGACCAGATCGGAAACCGCCCGCGCGGCGACCGCCTGTCCGCGAGTCTCTCGCCCGCGCGAACGCTGGTGGCGGCCGGGATCGCGCTCACCGCCCCGTTCATCCCGCTCCTCTTCCAGGGCGAGGAGTGGGGCGCGCGCACGCCCTTCCCGTTCTTCTGTGACTACGCAGACGCCGCGCTGCGTGACGCCGTGCGCGCCGCGCGCGCCGACGCGCTCGACCCGTGCGCGCGCGAGACGTTTCTCGCCGCGAAGCTCGACTGGAGCGAGCTCGACGATCCGCAACACCAGCGCGTGTTGGCCTGGCACCGCGAGCTGATCGCCCTGCGCCGGCGCACGCGCGCGCTGTGCGCGGGTGCGCTGCTCGAATCCGACGTGTTCTGCAGCGAGAAGGAATCGTGGCTCGTGGCGCGCCGGGGCCCGTATCTGATCGCGGCGCACATCGGGGCAGCGCCCGCGACCCTGCCCGTGGGTTCAATCGCGCAAACGCGCATCCTGATCGCGTGCGGCGCCGGTCATCGGCTGACCGCCGCGGGCCTGGAGCTGGCGCCGGACAGCTTCGCGCTGATCGGGCCTTTGTAGAAAGCGACTCACTTCGCCGGGTCTGGATCTTGCTCCACCCTGGAGACACGAGGAGATGCCCCATGGCCAAAGCCCGAACCGCGAAGAAGCCCCGCGGGTCGGCGTCCACGATCCGCGAGCGGATCGACGTCGCCGTCCCGATCTCGACCGCCTACAACCAGTGGACCCAGTTCGAAGAATTTCCACGCTTCATGGAAGGCGTGGAGTCCATCCGGCAGCTCGATGACTGCCGCCTGTACTGGAAGGCCGACGTCGGCGGCAAGACCGTCGAGTGGCAGGCCAAGATCACCGAGCAGGTGCCCGACGTCCGCGTGGCCTGGCGCAGCACGTCCGGTGCGCGCAACGCGGGCACGGTCACGTTCGATCGCCTCGGCGACCGAGACACCCGGATCACGCTCGAGCTCGAGTACGAGCCCGAGGGTCTCGTCGAGAACATCGGCGATTTCCTCGGCCTGGTGTCCCGGCGCGCAAAGGGCGACCTGGAGCGCTTCAAGGAGTTCATCGAGAAGCGCGGACACGAGACCGGCGCGTGGCGCGGGAGGATCCCGTCGCCCGACCCGTCGACTCACTAGAGGAGGAGACACCGATGTACCGCACCACCGTGCTCGCGCTCGCGGTTTGTTCCGCGCTGGCGCTGGGCTGCAACCGACAGAGACCGGACTCGACCCTGAACGCCGCGGTGCTGGCGCAGCTGGACAAGGAGCCTTCGCTCTCGACCGCGATCGTCCACGCGCGCACCGAAGAAGGCCACGTGTATCTCACGGGCCGGGTCAACACGCCCGAGCAACGCCGCCGTGCCGAGGACGTCGCGGACGACGTGCGCGGCGTGAAGGCCGTGACCAACGACATTCAGGTCGACGTGAGCGCAGCGCCGGCGACGCAGAACCCGCCGACTCAGGCGCCGCCGCCCTCGGCCGTGACGCCGGAGGCCAACCCGCCGATGCCGGCGCCGGGCCCGCAGGGCAACGAGCCGCCGCCGGTCACCACGCCGACGCCCGATCCAAGGCCGGAGTCCACGCCATGAGCCTGGTCCTGTTGCTCGTGATCGTGGTCTTGTTGCTGGGCGTGCTCCCGGCGTGGCCCTACAGCCGTGAGTGGGGCTACTTCCCCAGCGGCACGCTGGGCCTGATCCTGTTGATCGTCCTGGTCGCGGCGCTGACCGGACGCCTGTGACGCCAGAGTCACTCGCGCCCTCAGGGCGCGAGTGACTCCAGGGCGTGGGCGAGGATCGGCACGCCTCTGCGCAGCGCCGGGGCCCGCAGGCCCCGGGCACCGCGCAGTCCCAGCACGCTGGCGACCCGGTCGGGCGTCCCGAGGTCGCTCCAGCCGCACGGGGGAACGCGCACGACGCCGAGCCGGTCGGCGACCCGCTCGAGCACCTCGCGGGAGAAGTCCACGCGCGGGATCTTCCGGTACACCGCCTCGAGCGGCCGTTCCGCGAAGGTGCGCACCAGCGCCGGCTGGGCGCGGCTGAAGGCCGCGAGCAGCGCGAGGCCCTGGCTCGCGAACAGGAAGCTCGACCAGAGCGCGCCGCGCGCGAGCAGCCGCCGTGCCGTCTCGCGGTCGGGCTTCTCGACGAACAGCTCGATCCCCGCCGCCTTGCCGTCGACCGTCTCGTGAGCAGGCACGATCCAGCCGTACTGCGTATCGGGCGCATCGGGAGTGATTCCCAGCAGCACGAGCTGGCGCGGGTCGGCGCGCACCGCGTCGAGCGCCGCGATGAAGGCGCGCCGCAGCACGAGCTCGTCGTCGACGTGGTGGTCGGAGGGCAGCACCAGCACCTCGGCTGCGGGATCGCGCTCCAGCACCGCGAGCAGCGGCAGCAGGATGCCCGCTCCCGTGCCGCGGCCCTGCGGCTGCACCAGCACGTTCTCGGCTGGCAGGCCCGCGAGCTCGTCGCGCCAGAAGCGTTCGTGCCGCGCAGATACCACGACCAGGATGCGATCACGCGCCGAAAGTCCTTCGGCGCGGCGCAGTGTCTCGGCCAGCAGGCTGGGCCCGCCGTTCAGCGAGCAGAACTGCTTGGGCACGGTGACTCCTGCGCGCGTCGTCGTCAGCTCTCGCAGCCGGCGGCCTTCGCCGCCCGCAAGCAGAATCGACCAGGAGCTGCTGGACATCGCGGGCCCTCCACCTGTGCCGCCGCAGGATTTGCAGGTCACGTGCCGCGTGTCCGTTCGGCCCGAAGCTTGCTCTCGACGCTCCCCAGGAGCCCGCGAGCGCCCGAAGTGCTCGCCGTCACGCTCCGGATGCGCACCCTTGTCTACAAAGCGCGGCCATTCGCCCCAGGGATTTCGCGGCATGTCACTTGCTCGACTCCAGGGACGTGCCGCGCATTCGACCTCCGCGCAGCCCTAGATGGCTCTCACTCGCCGTCGTGCTCCTGGCGCTCGTCGTCGCGGCGCGGCTCGCGCTGCCCTTTGTGCTGCACGCGTACCTGGAGCGGCGCCTGGCGCACAATCCGCGCTACACGGGCACGATCGGCGCAGTCGACGTGGCCTTCTACCGCGGCGCGTACGTGATCCACGACGTCGACATCCGCAAGCGCGGCGCGCGCGTGCCCGTGCCCTTCCTGAAGGCGCCGCTGATCGACGTCTCCGTCGAATGGCGCTCGATCTTCCAGGGCAAGTTCGTGGGCGAGGTGGTGTTGAAGGGTCCCGAGCTGAACTTCGTCGCGGGGCCGACCGACGCCCAACGCCAGAGCGGCAACGAGGGCCAGTGGAAGAAGCTCGTCGAGGCGCTGTTCCCCACGCGTGTGAACCGCTTCGAGGTGACCGACGGCAAGATCCACTTCCGGAACTTCCATTCCAACCCGCATGTGGACGTCGGGCTGACACACGCCGACCTGATCGCGGAGGACTTGTCACGCTCCGGTGACTCCCGGGTGAAGCGGCCCGGGCACGTGGAGATGCGCGGCGAGTTCGAGCCCACCGGGCATCTCGCCCTGCACGTGGCGGTCGACCCGCACGCCAGCGCGCCCTCGTTCGACGGCGATCTCGTGGTTCGAGGCGCCGAGCTCGCACAGTGGAACGACTTCCTGCGCGCGTACACGAAGGTCGACGCGAAGCAGGGGCGCTTCGCGCTCTACGCCGAGCTGCTGGCCGAGAACGGCCACTTCCAGGGCTACGTGAAGCCATTCTTCAAGGACGTTCAGGTGATCGACTGGAACGACGTCGCGCAGCTCAACCTGCTGTCGACCGCCTGGCGCGCATTCATGCAGGGCGTGATCGAGGTGTTCCGCAACCACGCGCAGGACGACGTGGCGACCCGCATTCCGATCACGGGTGACCAGCAGCCACACGGTGAGTTCTGGCCCGCGCTCGGCAACGCGCTGTACAACGCGTTCATCGAAGGTCTCACGCCGCGGCTCGAGCACAGCGTGGGCAAAGGCTCGGGCTAGCGGCGCAGGACCGCAGCCGAGACCGCGAGCGCGAGCGCACAGCCGGCGGCGATCCAGCCCGTGCCGCCGGGGATCGGCGGCTCGCCGTCGGGGTCGATCGGCAGCGCGCGCATCCACTCGCCGCCCACCGCCGCCTGTTCGTCGGCGATGCGCTCGAGCCCGCGCGCTCCCGCGGGCCGCGGCGGGATCGCGGCCAGCAGTGACCCGTTTGCCCGCGCTTCGAGCTCCGCGCAGGAAAGTCCCGTGTGCTCGGCGATGAGTCGTGTGCGCAGGCCGGCGATGGCTGCGCGCAGGTCGCTGCGGCCCTCGGACAGGAGCGCGACGTCGCACTCGCTGTCGAAGCCCATCGAGCGCGCCGAGAGGTTCGCCGAGCCGATGCGCGCCAGGTCGTCGTCGACGATGCACAGCTTCGAGTGCAGGCTGAGCGGCCGGTCGCCCGAGAGCATGGGCGCGAACACGCCGAGCCGCCCGTACCGGTCGGCCGTGCGCAGCGCGCGCAAGAGCTCGATGCGCAGCCGGCCCATGGTGCTCTCCTCGATCCAGCCCGAGCAGCGCGCGGGCAGCACGAGCAACACCTCCGGACCCGCGCGCTCGGCGAGCCGGGCGCACAGCGCTTCGGCCACGCACGGCGCGGTGAAGTACTGACTCTCGATGTAGAGCGAGCGGCGCGCGCGCGCGATCGAGTCGAGCCACAGCGCCTCCACCTCGCGCACGCCGCGCCGGCCGCCGAACGGCGGGACGGTGCGGGCGATCGCCACGGTGCAGTCGCGGGCATCGGGGACCAGCGATGCCGGCCAGGCATCGCGCCGCGCCGGCAGCGGGCCGAGTGACTCGCCCGTGGCGTGGCGCCAGCGCTCGCGCGCCAGGGCAGAGAGAGCACGCGCGGCCGCGCCGTCGACCGCGATCTGCGCGTCGTGAAACGCGCCGTAGGCCCGGCCCGCGAGGTCGACGCGCGCCGGGTCACCCGCCGCGTGCTCGGGGGTATCCCAGCGCCGCAAGGTGAGGTCGATGCCCCCGGCGAAGGCGAGCACGTCGTCGATCACGACCAGCTTCTGGTGCTGGCTCGCGCCGAACGGGTGGCGGTCGTCGCGCTCGAGCGCGAAGCGCGGGTGGCGCGCCCAGGCGAGGTCGGTCCATGGGCCCAGCCCGCGCTCGACCGCGTAGAGCAGCGAGTAGTCCCACTCGAGCAGGTGCACGTGCAGCGCCGGCCGTCGCAGGACGAGCGCCTCGAGCAGGGGTCCGATCTCGTCGGGCAGCGCGCCCGAAGGGGCGTCCGGGCGCAGCCGCGTCCGGCCGTGGAAGTCCCAGCCGACGATCCAGATGCGCCGCTCGGCCGCCGCGAGCGCCTCGGTCAGAGCCGCGAAGTAACTCGCTGCGTCGATGAGAAACGACACACGCGAGGCGTGCGCGCGACGCCCATGGGTGTCTTGGGTCATGGGCGTCGAGCGAGCAAACCGCGTGCCTCCACACGAGCGGACGTTTGTAGAATCGCGCGCTGCCGCACGGGCCCGCCACTTGCAGTCGACGGCGTGCATGTGGGCGACGCTCGCCGCGCAGATCCACTCACGGCCGCTCGAGCGCGCGTTCCTGATCTTCTCGCGCATCGACACCGACGACTGGCTGGTGCTCGCGGCGCTTGCCGCCGTGGCGATCGTGGCCGCGTTCGCGCTCACCTCGCTCGTCGTGCGCGTGCTCGCGGCCATGGCGAAGCGCAGCGTGACCATGCTCGACGACCGCTTCGTGGCGCTCGCCACCGGCCCGTTGCGGCTGTGTATCGCGGTGCTCTTGTTCTCGCTCGGCCGGCGCCTGATCGACCTGTCGCCCGCGACCGAGACGGTGTTCGGGCGCATCGAGAGCGCGCTGTTCATCGGGGCCGCGTTCTGGCACCTGCTGCGCCTGTTCGACCTGCTCGGCGACGACTACCGCCGGCGCTTCCTGCGCCGCGGCCAGGGCCAGGCCAGCGCGATCCTGGGCCTCGTGCAGCGCCTGGCCAAGCTGGCGGCGATCGGCATCGCGGTGATCACCGTGCTCGACAACGCGGGCGTGCACGTGACCGCGCTGCTCGCGGGCGTGGGCCTGGGCGGCATCGCGATCGCGCTGGCGGCGCAGAAGTCGCTCGAGAACCTGTTCGGGGGGCTCACCCTGTATCTCGATCGGCCGGTGCGCGTGGGCAGCTTCTGCCGCTTCGGCGACCGCATCGGCGAGATCGAGGAGATCGGCCTGCGCTCGACCCGCGTGCGCACGCCCGAGCGCACGCTCGTGACCGTGCCCAACGGCGAGTTCGCGAACATGCAGCTCGAGAGCTTCGGCTCGCAGGACAAGATCTGGTTCCACCCCACCCTGGCGATCCGCTCCAACACGCCGCCCGAGCGCGTGCGCGGCATCCTGGCTGCCCTGCGCGAGACCCTCGCCAAGCACCCGCGCATCGAGCACGGCACGGCCCGGGTCCGGGTCGGCGGCTTCGGCTCGTTCTCCATCAACCTCGACCTGTCCGCCTACGTCCAGACGTCGAGCCTCGACGAGTATTTCGCGATCGCGGAGGAGCTGCATCTCGCCGTCCTCGACGTGCTGGCCGAGCACGGCTCGGGCATCGCCTTCAACGCGCCGCCGGAGTTCAAGTGACTGACGGTGGCACGTTCGTTGCTGTGTTGCCGCCCGTGCTTCCTGGCGCATGCAGCCACGAGGGATCGAGCGGCGACCCCGCCGCGCTGGCCGAGGTGCTGTCGCGCTCGGTCGGCGCGCTCGAAGGCGCCGAGGTTCCGTACCTGTTGATCGGCGGGCTCGCCTCGGCCGTGCTCGGGCGGCCTCGCTGCTCGAGCGACGTGGACCTGCTGGTCGCCCCCGAGGCCGCGCCGCGCGCGCTCGAAGCGCTGTCCCGCGCCGGCTTCGAGACCGAGATCACCAACCCCGCCTGGCTCTACAAGGCCTTTTCGAACGGGATCCTGGTGGACCTGTTGTTCAAGACCACGGGCGACATCTATCTCGACCGCGATATGCTGCGCCGCGGGAGTCACCACTCGTTCCTGGGCACGCGCGTGCGTGTGGTCGCCCCCGAGGACCTGATCGTGATCAAGGCGCTCGTGCACGACGAGGAGACGCCGCGGCACTGGCACGACGCGCTGGCGCTGCTGCGGCGCCGGGACCTCGACTGGGAGTATCTCGTGGAGCGCGCGCAGCGCGGGCCGCGGCGTGTGCTGTCGCTCCTGGTCTACGCCCTGTCGAGTGACTTGTGGGTGCCGAGCCGGCCGGTGCGCCGGCTGGCCGAGCAGGTGTTGTTCGAGTGACGAGCCAACCGAGCTGGGAGATCCGGGTCGCTGCCGTGGGCGACCTGCACGTCGAGCCGGAGGTCTCCGGCGACTGGCGCCAGGCGCTCGAGCCGGTCTCGGACCAGGCCGACGCGCTCCTTTTGGCGGGTGACCTGACGCAGGGCGGGACCGCCGAGGAGGCGGCCGCGCTGGCCGCCGCCCTGGCCGAGGTCGCGATTCCGGTATTCGCCGTGCTCGGCAACCACGACCTCGACGCCTGTCACTCGGACTGGCTGCGCCGGATCCTGGAGCGCGCGCACGTGTGCGTGCTCGAAGGCGACGCCGCAGCGCTGGACGTGCGCGGTCATACGCTGGGCATCGCCGGCACGATCGGCTTCGGCGGCGGCTTCCTGGGCGCCGAGGCGGCGGACTTCGGCGAGGCCGAGATGAAGAGCTTCGTCGGCCGCTCGCGCCGCCTGGCCGACTCGCTCGAGGCTGCGCTGGCGTCGCTCGACGCCGAGGTGCGGATTGCGCTCACCCACTACGCGCCGGTGGCCGACACGCTGCAGGGCGAGCGGCGGGAGATCCACCCGTTCCTGGGCAGTCACTTCCTGGGCACGGCGATCGACGCCACCGGCGCCGACCTCGCGCTCCACGGTCACGCGCACCTGGGCTGCGAGGAGGGCAAGACGCCGGGCGGCGTGATCGTGCGCAACGTGGCGCAGCCCGTGATCCGCGCGCCCTACCGGGTGTTCCGCTTCGGGGGCTTCGGACCCTGATGCGCATCGCCCAGATCTCGCCCTTGTACGAGTCGGTCCCGCCGGGCGGCTACGGTGGAACCGAGCGCGTGGTGTCGTGGCTCACCGAGGCGCTGGTCGCAGCCGGTCACGATCTGACCTTGTTCGCGACCGGTGACTCCCGCACGAGCGCGGAGCTCGTGCCATGCGCGCCGCGGGCGCTGCGCACCGATCCCGATGCCCACGACCCGCTCGCGAGTCATTTGCTCATGCTGGAGCGCGCGTACCGCTGTGCGGACCAATTCGACGTGATCCACGCGCACGTCGACTATCTCGCGTTCCCATTCGCGCGGCGCGTGTCCTGCCCCACGCTGACCACGCTGCACGGCCGGCTCGACCTGCCCATGCTGCAGCCGATGTTCCGCGAGTACCGCGAGCAGCGCGTGGTGTCGATCTCCGACGACCAGCGCCGTCCCCTGCCCTACGCGCGCTGGGAGGCCACGATCCACCACGGTCTGCCGCCCGAGCTGTTCGAGTTCCACGCCGAGCCCGACGACTACCTGGCGTTCCTGGGCCGGATCTCGCCCGAGAAGCGGGTCGACCGCGCGATCGAGATCGCGCTGCGCGCGGGCCGGCGCTTGAAGATCGCCGCCAAGATCGACGCGGCGGACAGGGCCTACTACGAACGCGAGGTGCGCGACTTGCTCGCGCATCCGCTGGTCGAGTACGTGGGCGAGCTCGGCGATGCGGACAAGAACGCGTTTCTCGGTCAAGCTTCGGCGGTGCTGTTCCCCATCGACTGGCCCGAGCCGTTCGGGCTGATCATGATCGAGTCACTCGCCTGCGGCACGCCCGTGATCGCCTGGCCGCAGGGCTCCGTGCCCGAGGTGATCGACGACGGCGTCTCGGGCTTCCTGTGCAGCGACATCGAGTCCGCGGTGCGGGCGGTGGGAGAGCTCGAGAAGCTCGACCGCCGGCGCTGCCGCGAAGCGTTCGAGGCGCGCTTCACCGCCGAGCGCATGGCGAGCGACTACGCCGCCGTGTACCGGCGGCTGTGCGGATGAACCCCGAAACCCACACCGACTTCAAGATCCTGGCCGAGGACGGGCCGACCGACGAGCGAGCGCTCGTGCTCGCGCGCGGAGACAGCTTCGCGCTGTTCGACCACCATGGCGACCTCCGGCCCCAGCCCAGCGGCCGCCACGGTCTGTTCTTCGACGGCACGCGCTTCCTGTCGCTGCTCGTGGTCAGACTCGCGCGCCGCCGCCCGCTCCTGCTCTCGTCGGGACCGCGCGGCGGGAACGAGGGTCTCTCGGTCCACGCCACGAACGCCGACGTGCGCGACGGCGACGTGTTGCGCTTGCCGCGGGAGACGGTGTATCTGCACCGATCGATCGAGCTGTCGGATGGCGGGCTGCGGCTCGAGCTCGCGCTGCGCAGCTTCGCCGCGGTGCCGGTCACGCTCGACCTCGACTTCGCCTTCGGCGCCGACTTCGCCGACGTGTTCGAAGTGCGCGGAGCGCGCCGCGAGCGGCGCGGCAGCCAGTCACAGCCCTTGATCGAAGCCGCGGCCGTCGAGCTGCGCTACACCGGGCTGGATCGGGTGGACCGCAGCACCCGGCTCACGTTCAGCGAGCCACCGGCCGCGATCGGCCCCGACTACGCGCACTACAAGCTCATGCTCGAGCCCGGCGGACGCCGCCCGCTCACGCTCTCGGTGCAGTGCGAGATCCGCGCGGGCGAGGTGCGCCGCTACGGCAGCTTCGCACGCCCGCGCGCGGCGCGGCGCGATCCGCCACCCGCGCTGTTCATCGAGTCGTCGAACCCGGCCTTCGACGGCTGGGTGCGCCGCTCGGCGCAGGACCTGGCGATGATGACCGCCGAGACCGCGCACGGCCCGTTCCCCTATGCGGGCGTACCCTGGTTCTCGACACCCTTCGGCCGCGACGCGCTGGTGACCGCCTTCTCGGTGCTGTGGCTCGACCCGGGGCTGGCGCGCGGCGTGCTGCGTTTCCTGGCCGCGACTCAGTCCGACCGCAGCGACGCGCACGACGACGCCGAGCCGGGCAAGATCGTGCACGAGATGCGCGGCGGCGAGATGGCCGCGCTCGACGAGGTCCCCTTCGCCCGCTACTACGGCAGCGTCGACGTGACTCCCTGGTTCCTGCTGCTCGCGTCGGCCTACCACGAGCGCACGGGCGACGACGACCTGGTGCGCGAGCTGTGGCCCGCGTTCCACCGGGCTCTGCGCTGGATCGACGGGCCGGGTGACCCCGACGGCGACGGCTTCGTCGAGTATCTCCAGCGCTCGCCCGGGGGTCTGGCGAATCAGGGCTGGAAGGACTCGCACGACTCGATCATGCACGCCGACGGCACGCTGGCGGAAGGGCCGATCGCGCTGTGCGAGGTGCAGGCCTACGTGTACGCGGCCAAGCTCGGCATGGCGCGCTTCGCCCGCCAGCTCGGCGACCTGCGGCTCGCCACCCAGCTCGAAGAGGACGCCCAGCGCCTGCGCGTGGAGTTCCAGCGCGCCTTCTGGTGCGACGACCTGGGCACCTACGCGCTCGCGCTCGACGGCAAGAAGCAGCCCTGCCGCGTGCGCAGCTCGAACGCCGGTCACACCCTGCTCACCGGCATCGCGTCGCACGAGCAGGCCATGCGCGTGTCCGAGACACTCTTCGACCAGGAGCTGTTCTCGGGCTGGGGCGTGCGCACGCTGGCGGCCACGGAGCGCCGCTTCAACCCCATGTCGTATCACAACGGCTCGGTCTGGCCGCACGACAATGCCCTCCTGGCGTGCGGTCTGGCGCGCTACGGCGCGCCCGAGGCGGCCGCCAGGATCCTGCACGGCATGTTCGATGCGAGCTGCTTCATGGCCGACTCACGCCTGCCGGAGCTCTTGTGCGGCTTCTCGCGCGTGCACGGTGAGGCGCCCACGCTCTACCCGGTGGCGTGCATTCCGCAGGCGTGGTCCGCGGCCAGCGTGTTTCTCACCCTGCAGTCGGTGTTGCGGCTCTCGGTCGACGCGCGCCGGCGCCAGATCCGGCTGTCGCGGCCCTCTCTGCCCGGCTTCCTCGACCGGCTGGTGATTCGCGAGCTGGCCGTCGACGGCGCGTCGATCGATCTCTTGTTCGAGCGCGCGGGCAGCGAGGTCGACCTGCGCGTGCTGCGCCAGACGGGGGACCTGGACCTGGTGCTCTCGCTCGCCTAGCCCGAGTCAGTCGTACAGCGCCTCGGCGCGAGTCAGGTGGTCGCGCAGCACCGGCAGGTTGCGCTCCGCGAAGTCGCGCAGCGATGGGTTGGCGCCGTCGGTCGCTTCGGTCTCGAACAGCGCCACCGCCTCTCGGTGCGCATCGACCTGCGAGCGCGCGAACGCGCGGTCGAAGTCGGCGCCCTTCAGGTTGCCGAGCAGCGCGAGCGCGGCCGTGTGGCGTGCGTCGAGCTTTTGCGGCAGCTCGAGCTTCTGCTCGTTCGCGATCTTCTCGAGCTCGCGCTGTGACTGCTGGTGCTCGCGCCGGATGCGCGCCGCGAAGGCCCGCGAGCGGTCGTCGCCGCGCTCCTTCGCGAGATCGGCGACCGAGATCTCGAACTGCGACACCAGCGCGGCGCGGTTCACGAACTCCTGCGCGACGTCCACGTCGCGATAGCCGTTCGCGAACGTGAGCGCGGCCACGAATCCGACGAGCTGGAAGAGTGTGTCACGCATACCTGCCTCCTGAGTCGCGTCTGGCGCGGAACTTGCTGCCACCAGCGCCGAAAGGAGATGTGCCATGAAAGCCAATTGCGAAGTCTGCGGAAACGACTACGCGAGGGCGTTCGAGATCGTGCTCGGCGGCGAGCGGCACGTGTTCGACTGCTTCGAGTGTGCGATCCACCTGCTCGCGCCGCCCTGCGAGGACTGCGGCTGCCGGATCGTGGGCCACGGCATAGAGCGCGACGACCGCATGTACTGCAGCAATCACTGCGCCTCCCGCGCCGCCTAGAGGCGCATCGCCTGCCGGTCGGGTGTCTCGTACTCCTCCAGGCCGAGCTCGTCGAGCAGCCGGCTCACGATCTCCTCGTGCTGGCGCGTCTGCTCCAGCCCCTGCCACCCCGCGCGCAGCTCGCGGTTCTGCACGGGCTGCAGCGCCGTCTCGAGTGACTGCAGCGTCAGCTGATGCTCGATGCTCATTGGACGGTCCTCCACCGGCGCTTCGAGCTGCAGACACCGTGCCCAGCACGCGTTGTGCCCTGTAGAAACGCGCAGCATGGCCACGCCGGAGCGCACGGAGGGGCCTTCGGCGCGCGGCATGCGGATTGCGACCTGCTGCGGGAAAACGCCGGGCCCACGCGCGCAGGTTGCGCCGCGTTCACCCGCTGCGAGAGCCGCTGAGGAGCAGGTCGATGTCAGGCAAGCTGGACAAGGCCAAGGGTCAGGTGAAGGAGAGTGTCGGGAAGGCGATCGGCAACAAGCGCATGGAGCGCTCGGGCCGGCGCGACCGGGTCGTGGGCGAGACGAAGGATCGGGCGTCGAGGTTCAAGAAAGGCATCGAGAAGAAGATCGACGAGAAGCTCGACCAGATGGAAGACGACGACCGCGGCCGCGACCGCGCCAACGGCTGAGGAGTCGGTCATGAATTCGCTACAGCGCAAGACTCCACGTACCCGGGCCCTGGAGGACATGGAGCGCTGGGTCCGCTCGGTGATGCCGCGCCGTGCTCCGGCCTCCTCGCCCGTGCCGCGCATCCTGGCGGGGCTGGCGCTCGCGCTGGCAGGCGCGGCGGCTGCGCTCCTGTTCGCGCCCAAGAACGGGCGAGACATGCGCGCGCTCGCCCGCAAACGCCTCGCCAGCCTGCGCCGGCAGGCGAGTGACTTCGCCGAGAGTCACGACCTGTACCTGCGCCGCGCGCACAACGGGCGCGGGCAGTCGCAAGAGCGCCGGCCCTAGGCCTGCGCTCCGCGTTCCCACCAGCGTCGGGAGCTGGCCGCCCGCTTCCGGCGCTGGCGTCGCGCGACCACGACGGCAGCCAGCGCCAGCCCGCCGATGGCCCAGGGCAGCGGGCGGCGGCGGATGCGCCGCGGCAGGTTGAAGCCGATCACCAGCGACAGCGCGAGGTCGCGCAGCGCGCGCCGCAGCGCCGCTCGGTCGTCGGCAACGTCGCGCTCCAGCTTCTGGCGCTGGCCTTCAGTGTGTTGCATCGATGTCTCCCTTCCCACGCCGTGCGACCAGCAGCAGCGCGATGCCGACCACGAGCTGCACGAGCGCCGCGAGCGCGATGCGCGCGGCGAGCGGCAGCGTGTCGAGCGCGACGATCGCCGCGACGAAGGCGCCGATCCACGCGGTGAACAGGAACAGGGCCGCCGCGACTGCGAACCCCACGCGCGCCGCGAAGCTCGCGATGCGCTCGCGTGACTCGAGCCGCACGAGCTCGGTCTGGTCGACGAGCAGGCGCTCGCCGGCCTCGAACACGCGGATCACTCCCGCGAGCAGGCCGGTCGTCGCGATGCCGTTCGCCATGGCGCGCTCACAGCCCCTGGGCGCGCTCGCGGTCGTGTCCGTTCGCTGCGTACTCGGCGGCGTTGCGCCAGTACTCCTCGATCCGGTCCCCCAGCGCACGCCGCAGCTCACTGCCGCGCGAGGGCGCGAACAACAGCGCGAGCCCCGCGCCGATCAGCGCACCGGCGACGCCGTACATCACGAGCTCGGTGCGCGCGGGCCGCCGCAGTGAGCCGAGATAGCGCGCGAGGCGAATCATGTCCTGGCGAGGCGGAAGATGGTCGATGAGCTCTTGGACCGTCATGGCGACTCCTTCTGGAAGACTCGCGGAGCAATGCGCGTGCCGCGCGCGGGCGGCATGCGCGCGCTGAAATCTCGAGCCCGAGCCGGGCATTTGGCGCGATCTACAAAGCTCTGCTGAAACTCCGGCACGGCGCTTGCTCACCTCGTCGCCATGGTCACGCGAGTCTCAATCGTCGAGCGGGCCGTCTGGTGGTTCCTGATGTGCTGGGTCTGGGTGATCTGGACCGCCGGCTGCGGCGCCATGCTGGTGCTGCAGGACAAGAAGATGAACGAGCGTCCGGCGCTCGCGATCGAAACCTGCAACGAGAGCGCTTCGCGCGCAGTCCCCGCCGCGCACGAGGCGCCTCCCGGCCCGGAGCTCGAGCACGGCACACGCGGCCTGCGCAGCGAGTATCTGGCCTCGTCGCCCGCGCGCGCGGTCTACGCCTACTGTCTCGAGAACCGCGACCGCTGGCCGGCTCGACCGGGCGGCGCGGTGCAGTAGGGCGCTGCGCGCAGAGCTCCGCCGAGGGAGCCCTTCGTAGCACGAGAGGCGTGGAGCACGAGACCGGACTCGAACCGGCGACTTCCACGTTGGCAACGTGGAGCTCTACCAACTGAGCTACTCGTGCGTCGGACGGCCGAGTTGATACCGGCCGGCGGGGCGGGCCGTCAAGGGCGGCTGGCGGGCCGGGTCGGCGGGGGCGTCTCGAAGTAGGCGCGCAGGTAGGCGTAGCCCGAGATCAGCGTCAGGGCGGTGGCGATCACCAGGAGCGCGAGGCCGATCTCGTGCGCCGGAAGGCCGAGGAACGGCCAGTGGATCAAGAGCGCCGTCAGCGAGCCGAGCTGGAAGCCGGTCTTCCACTTGGCCAGCGGCGAGGCGGGGATGACCACGCCCTGGTCGCCGGCCGCGCCGCGCAGGCCGCTGACGGCGAGCTCGCGGCCCAGGATCGCGACCACCAGCGGCAAGCTCCAGAACGGCATGCGGCCGACGGCGATCAGCATCACGAACGCGGTCATCATCAGGACCTTGTCCGCGAGCGGATCGAGTAACTTGCCGAGCCGGCTCTCGAGGCCGTAGCTCCGTGCGAGATAGCCGTCGAGTATGTCGGTGAGTGACACCGCGAGGAACGCGATCCCGATGAACGTGCTCCACCAGCGGCCGTGGTACCACGGCAGGGCGAACAGCAACGGGGAGAGCCCGATGCGGATCAGCGTGATGAAGTTCGGCAGGTTCCACGGAGTCTCGGCCATGTCGCGGGACGACAGGTTGGCCGTTTTCTCAGCGGAAATCTGCATGGAACTTCTTGTAGTAGGCCAGCACGCGTTTGACGTAGCCGCGTGTCTCTTTGTACGGGGGAATGCCCTGATACTGGCGCACGGCCTCGGGCCCGGCGTTGTAGGCCGCGAGCGCCAGCTCGAGCTCACCGGGGAAGCGATCGATCAGCTCGCACAAGTACTTGGTTCCCCCGTCGATGTTCTGCCACGGGTCGTAGGCATCGTCCACCCCTAGCTCGTCGGCCGTTGCGGGCATGAGCTGCATGAGCCCGCGCGCGCCTTTGGTGGACTCTGCCCAGCGGTCGAAGCCCGACTCGGCGGCGATGACCGCCTTGACCAGCGCCGCCGACACGCCGTGCTGGCGTGACGCCCGGCGGATCGCAGCGTCGAAGCTGCGCTGGTCCACCGGCGTGGGCCCGCGCGCGCCCGGGCGCACCTTCAAGGTGCCTTTCGGGTGGTAGGCCTCGTAGCCGTCGTGCGGCGGCGCGTCCGTGAAGAACGTGCGCCCGTACTCGTCCTTGTACACGTAGATCTGCGCATCGGCTGCGCGCGGGAGAAGGAACGCCGCCAGCGCGGCCGCCAGCCACGCTGCTCTTCGCAGGCTCTTTCCCGTGCTGCCCATGCTGACTCCCTGCCGCCCCACGCGGCGCGAGTTTCCGCACACGTCCATCGGCGGAGCCCGGGACGTAATTGAGGGCCGCGACTACACTCCCCCGATGGCGCGCTCCTGCGACTTCCTGGTGATCGGCAGCGGCATCGCGGGGCTCTCGTTCGCATTGCGCGCGGCTGAGCACGGCTCGGTCGTGGTGGTGACGAAGAAGGGCACCGCGGAGTCGGCCACGAACTACGCGCAGGGCGGGATTGCCGCCGTTCTGGGACCCGAGGACTCGTTCGAGGACCACGTGCGCGACACCCTGGTCGCGGGCGCGGGCCTGTGCAACGAGGCCGCCGTGCGCTTCGTCGTGGAGCAGGGCCCGGACGCCGTGCGCGGGCTCATGACGCTGGGCGTGCGCTTCGATCCCAGCGAGCGCGCGCCCGGCTACGACCTGGGCCGCGAAGGCGGGCACACGCAGCGGCGGGTGCTGCACGCGGCCGACTTCACGGGCCAGGAGATCGAGCGCGTGCTGGTCGAGCGCTGTGAGTCGAACCCGCGCATCGAGTTACTCTCCAACCGCATCAGCGTGGACCTGGTCACCACGCAGAAGCTCGGCGTGCCCGGACCCGCGCGCATCTGCGGCGCCTACGTGCTCGACCCGGAGACCGGCGCGGTCGAGAGCTTCCGCGCGCGCATCGTGCTGCTGGCGACCGGCGGCTGCGGGAAGACCTACCTGTACACCTCGAACCCCGACATCGCCTCCGGCGACGGAATCGCCATGGCGTTCCGGGCCGGCGCCACGATCGCGAACATGGAGTTCATCCAGTTCCACCCCACGTGCCTCTACCACCCCGACGCGCGCTCGTTCCTGATCAGCGAGGCGGTGCGCGGCGAGGGTGCGGTGCTGCGCAACCGCGCGGGCGAAGCCTTCATGACCCGCTACGACCCGCGTGCCGACCTCGCGCCGCGCGACGTCGTGGCGCGCTCGATCGACTTCGAGCTCAAGCGCTCGGGTGACGACTGCGTGTATCTCGACTGCACGGCGCTCGACCCGGGCTTTGCACGCTCGCGCTTCCCGAACATCTACGAGCGCTGCCTGCGCTACGGCTTCGACCTGACCAAACAGCCGCTGCCGGTCGTGCCCGCCGCGCACTACGCCTGCGGCGGCGTGCGCACCGACCTGTCGGGCGAGTCCGACATCGAGAACTTGTTCGCGGCGGGCGAGGTCGCGTGCACGGGCCTGCACGGCGCGAACCGGCTGGCGTCGAACTCACTGCTCGAGGGCGTGGTGTTCGGGCGCGCGGCGGCCCGCGCAGCCGTCGAACGCCTGCCGCGCGTGACCGAGCCCCCACCCTTCCCCGCCTGGAACCCCGGTGAAGCCGTCGACCCGACCGAAACGGTGCTCGTCAACGCGAACTGGGACGAGATCCGGCGACTCATGTGGAACTACGTGGGCATCGTGCGCAGCGACAAGCGCCTGGACCGCGCGCGCCACCGGATCGTGAACCTGGCGCGCGAGATCCGCGACTACTACTGGCACGTGGTCCTCACGCCCGATCTGGTCGAGCTGCGCAACCTGGCCACGGTGGCCGAGCTCATCATCCGCTCCGCGTCGGCGCGCCACGAGAGCCGCGGCCTGCACTACACGGTCGACTACCCCGAGACCGACCCCGTGCCGCGAGACACCGTTCTGAAGGCGCCGCTGCCGCCGCTGTGAGCGCCGGAGCGCGGGTCGGGTGCCCGCGCGATCATCGGGCCGGCGCGCGCAGTGAGCCGCAGGCGAACGTAGTCAATCGTGGCCGAGCGAAGGCCGCCCTGAGCGAGGCCCGCAAGCGTCGAAGGCGCGCGCAGTGAGCCGCAGGCGAACGTAGTCAATAAGTCACAGAGCTCCGCCGGTCATGACGGTGATGGCCTGCGATCCGCCGAGCCCGAGGATCGCGGTGATCGTCGGCGGCACGTAGATCACGTCGCCGGGCTGCAGCGTGTAGTTGGTCTCGCCATCGCCGTTGCGAGTGATCTGCCTGAAGTAGACCGGGTAGACCAGCTTGCCCTCGGGGCTCGGGCGCACCAGCGTCGCGTCGTCCTCGTCGCCGAACTTCGTGCTGCCGCCTGCCATCCCCAGCGCGTACAGCGCAGTCACGTCGCCGATCAACGGGTAGGCGCCGGGCCGACTGACCTCGCCGAAGATGTAGAAGGTGCGGCTCTCCGACTTGAACAGCGTGACGGTGACGTCGGGCTGAACGATGAACTCCTTCAGCCGGCGAGTCATCTCCGCGCGCACGTCGTCGATCGT
>DATKAO010000238.1 GCA_035498015.1 Myxococcota bacterium | reverse complement strand
CTCGGTGTCGGTGTCGCTCTTGAACACGCAGCCGGCGCGCTCCAGCTCGTCGCGCAGCTCGCGGAAGTTCTCGACGATGCCGTTGCCGATCACCGCGACCGTGCCCGCGACGTGCGGATGCGCGTTGCGCTCACTGGGCTTGCCGTGAGTCGCCCAACGCGTGTGGCCGATGCCGAGCGAGCCGGCGAGCGGCACGTCGCGCAGCGCAGCCTCGAGGTTCACGAGCTTGCCCTGCGCGCGCACCAGCCGGAGCTTCCGGTCGACCACGACCGCGATCCCCGCCGAGTCGTAGCCGCGGTACTCGAGCCGCCGCAGCCCGTCGAGAATCACGTCCTGCGCCCGGTCACTGTGGCCTACGTAGCCTACGATCCCGCACATGTCCTGGTTCCTTCGTTCGCCTGCGGCTCACTGCGCGGGGCTTCCGCCCCTTGCCGGCTCGGCTCGGGACGCCCTCGCCTCGCCTCTTCCTCACTCACTGACTCACTGGTCGTGCTCGTGACCGCCCTTGAAACGGCGCTTGCGCCAGCCCTCGATGTTGCGCTGCTCCGCCCGCGCGATGCCGAGGGCCCCGCTGGGGACCGTCTTGCTGATGGTCGAGCCCGCGCCGACGTACGCCTCGGCTTCGATGACGACCGGGGCGAGCAGATTCGAATTGCAGCCGATGAAAGCGCCGTCGCCGATCGTGGTTCGCCGCTTCTTCTCCCCGTCGTAGTTCACGACGATGGATCCGCAGCCGAAGGTCACTTTGCTGCCCACGTCGGCGTCGCCGATGTAGGTCAGGTGGTCGGCCTTGGTGCCGGCGCCGATCACCGAGTTCTTCACCTCGACGAAGTTCCCCAGCCGCACGTCCTCGCCCAGGTCGGCGCCCGGGCGCAGGTGGGCGTTGGGGCCGAGCACGCAGCGGTCGGCGATGCGCGAGCCCTCGAGGTAGCAGCCGGGCTTGAGCCACACGTCGTTGCCCAGCACCGACCCCTCGATCACCACGCCCGGGTCGATGCGGCAGCCCGTGCCGATGCGCACGCCGCGGCGGATCACCGCGCCCGCGGCGATCACCGTGTCTTGGCCGATCTGCACGTCGACGTCGATGTAGGTCTGCTCGGGGTCCTCGAGCGTCACCCCGTCGAGCATGAGCTTGTCGACGATGCGCTCGCGCAGCAGGCCTTCGGCGCGCGCGAGCTCGAGCCGCGTGTTGATGCCCAGTGACTCGGTCCAGTCCTCGGCCTTCGCGCTGTCGACGGTCTTGCCGAGCTGGCGCGCGATCTCGACCACGTCGGTGATGTAGAACTCGCCCTTCTCGTTGTCGTCGCGCACGCGCTCGAGCAGGTCGAAGAGCAGGCTGGCCTCGGCGAGATACGCGCCCAGGTTCACCTCGCTGATGCGCTTCATGGTCTCGGCCAGCTCGACCTCTTCGACCACGCGCGCCACGCGCCCGCCGGCGTCGCGCAGCACGCGCCCGTAGCCGGTCGGGTTGGGCATGTCGGTCACCAGGATCTCCAGGTCGGCGCCGCTGCGCTCGAAGGCCTCGCGCAGGGCCCGGAAGGTGCGCGCGCGATAGAGCGGGTGGTCGCCGTTCATCACCAGCACGGGACCCGGGTGGTCGGCGAGCAGCGACTTGGCCTGCAGCGCCGCGTGGCCCGTTCCGCGCTGCTCGGCCTGGCGCACCAGCTCCACGTCCGAGTAGCCCTCGGCGGCGAGAGCGGCCCGCACCTCGTCCTCGCCCGAGCCCACGACCACGATCCGGCGCTTGGCGCCCAGCTCGCGCCCCAGCTCGAGCGCGTGCATGAGAATGGGCCGCCCGCACACCGGGTGCAGGACCTTCGGCAGGCGCGAGCGCATGCGCGTGCCTTTGCCCGCCGCCATCAGCACCAGCGCCAGATCCCCTCGAGACATGCGTTCTCCCACCTTCGGCGATGTCCTAGGCCAACATGACGAAATCGCGCCCTTCGACGAGGCCGAGACCGGAGAGGATTTCCCGAATCCGGCTGCGCGCGCCACGCACCGCCGCCGCACCCAGGAACAACATCCCCGACCGCCGCCAGTCCGAAACGCCTGCTGCGAGCCCCGCAGGGCCGAGCACCGGAATGCCTTGCCAGCTGCATGCCGGCCCGGGCTCCTCGGGAGCGGCCAGGGCGTGCGTTTTCACGCCTTCCGAGGCGAGAAGCCGGGCATAACGGCGCGCGGTGCGACCCGCGCCCAGAAAAACGGCGGCCGACATCGGCCGGATGCGCGGCAGCCAGTGGGCCTTGGCGCGGGCCAGCCCCACCCGTCCGTAACGCGGGTCGGTGCGGCTGAGCCGGCCGTCGTGATCGCGCCAGCGGTGCAGCGTCCGCGGGACCTTGGCCGCGCGCACGCCCTGCTCGAGCAGGCGGTAGAAGAGGTCGAGGTCCTCGGCCCAGCCCGGGTCGCGCCAGCCGCCGGCGCGCTCGATCGCCGCGCGCGGGGCGAGCCAGGTCGGGTGGGGCACCGGGCAGTCGACGAAGGCCTCGCGCGAGATCTCGTCGGGCGAGACACACGCGTTCGCCCAGTCGGTGAACAGCCGGTAGCCGTCGCGCAGCCCGCCGGCGCGGAATGACTCGACCAGGCACCCGGCCAGGCCCAGGTCGGGCCGGGCCTCGAGCAGGGTGCGCTGCGCGGCGAGCCGCTCGGGGTGCATCTCGTCGTCGGCGTCCATGCGCGCCACCAACGGCGCGCGCGCCGCGGCGAGCGCGTCGCAGAGCGACGGCACGATGCCGCGCGCCGGCCGGGTCAGCACGCGCAGGCGCGCGTCGCGCCGCGCGTAGTCCCGCAGGATGGCGGCGGTGGCGTCGCGTGAGCCGTCGTCGACGCACACGACCTCGATGGCGGGGCCGACACTCGCCAGTGTCGAGTCGAGCGCCGCGCGCAGAGTCTCGGCGCCGTCGCGCACCGGGAGCAGGACCGAGATCTCGGGCGCGGGCGCGGCGGGCGAGCCGGGCCCGGGGAGTGACATGCGGCCGATCGTAGCAGAGAATCTGCGCCGTTCCGGGGGAGAGTCCGTGCGCCGCTTCGTCTTCCTGCTCGCGTTCGCGCTGTGCGGCTGCTTCGTGTTGAGCCGCGAGCACTACACCACGCCCGTGGGCGGCACGCCGATCTCGCCCTCCGACGCCGTGCCCGTGTCGCGCGACCGCACCGGCCACGGCTTCGCACAGGACCCCACGGGGGCGAGCCCCGCCAGCGACGTGATCGTGTCGATCTGTGACTGGGACGCGGGCTTCTGGATGATCGTGCCGCTGCCCGTGCCGATGTTCTCGAGCGCGGACACTCCGGGACTGCCGGGCACGACGCTCGTGCGAGTCACCTTCGAGGCCAAGGGCCCGTGGAAGGCGCGCTTCGCCGACCTCGCGATCGTGGGCGCCGACGGCGCGCGCGTGACGCCCATGCGCTACCGCGTGGTGCTGCCGGACAAGGCGGAGTCGCTCGCCGGCCAGGAGCTCCCGCTGCGCGAGATGGAGCCCTGCTCGCGCTCGGTCGAGCCGCACAAGTCGGTGAACAGCGCGAAGATCGCCGTGCTCGAGTCTGGCGAGCTCCTGCTCACGTTCGACACCAGCGCGCTGCCCCAGAAGGGCCGCACGCTCGAGCTGGCGGGCATCACGCGCAACGACGTGCCGGTGTCGATTCCGGCGCTGCAGCTCGGCGCCGGCTCGCGCTGGTTCTGGTACCGCTTCTTCCCCTAGTGCGCGCGTAGAATGAGGCCATGAAGCTCGGCCTCACCATGTTCCCCACGGACTCCTCCATCGGCCCGGCTGCGCTTGCGCGCGCCGCAGAAGAGCGCGGCTTCGAGTCACTCTGGTTCCCGGAGCACTCGCACATTCCCGCGCGCCGCGAGTCACCCTGGCCCGGCGGCCCCGAGCTGCCCAAGATGTACTACGACGTGTTCGAGCCGTTCGTGGCGCTGGCGGCGGCCGCGGCAGTGACTCGCAGCTTGAAGCTCGCCACGGGCATCTGTCTGGTGGTGCAGCGCGACCCGATCCAGACCGCGAAGCACGTGGCCACGCTCGACCGCGTGAGCGACGGGCGCTTCCTGTTCGGCATCGGCGCGGGCTGGAATCGCGAGGAGATGCGCAATCACGGCACCGACGCGCGCCAGCGCATCGCCCTCATGCGCGAGCGCGTGCTGGCCATGAAGGAGATCTGGACCCGGTCGAAGGCCGAGTTTCACGGCCGCTTCGTCGACTTCGGGCCGCTCATGAGCTGGCCCAAGCCCGTGCAGAAGCCGCACCCGCCGATCCACGTCGGCGGCGGCTTCCCCGCGGGGGCCGCGCGCGCGATCGCCTACGGCGACGGCTGGATGCCGATCCACGGCCGCGACGAGATCTTCGCGAGATTGCCGGAGTTCCGGCGCATGGCGTCGGAGGCGGGCCGCGACCCGGCGTCGCTCGAGGTCTCGGTGTTCGGCATGCGCCCCGAGCCGGGCGAGCTCGCGAAAGCGCGCGAAGCCGGCGTGGCGCGCGCCATCCTGGGTCTGCCGCCCGAGCCCGCCGACAAAGTGCTGCCCGTCCTCGACCGCTACGCCGCGCTCGTGCACAGTGTGGCGTAGAGGGACACGGCGATTTCCGAACTTTACGGACCGACGTACGGGCTGAAGGCCAACCAGATCCGGCGTCTCACCAACCTGTACAAACGCAAGCTCCCGCGCGAGAGACTCGTGACGCAGGAGTTCGCGCGCACGCTCGCCGAGATTTCGGCCGACTGCGGGCGCCAGGTCGGCGTGCTGGTCGCGCGCGGCGGCAAGGTCGAGTACGTGATGGTCGGCGACGCGTTCTCGATCACGCTGCCCGACTTCAAGCGCGTGCGCGCGGGCGCGGGGCGCTTCCGCGGCCTGCGCTGCATCCACACGCACCTGCGCGGCGAGCCACTCACGCGCGACGATCTCACCGACCTCACGCTGCTGCGCCTGGACGCGATGGCCGCGGTGCTGGTGGGCGAGGACGGCCTGCCCGACAAGGTCGACTACGCCTCGCTGCAGCCGCCGGACGCTTCGGGTGAGTCGGTGACGCGCCACGAGCCGATCGCGGCGAGTCAGTTCGAGTTCGACTTCCAGGAGTGGATCGAAGAGCTCGAGGCGCGCTTCGGCGCAGCGCAGCAGGGCGTCGTCACCGACGGCGACGGCGAGCGCGCGGTGTTGGTGTGCGTGGAGATCGGCAACGACCCGCACGCCGACGAGCGCTGCGACGAGATGAAGGAGCTGGCGCGCACGGCCGGTCTCTCGATCGTCGACGTGCTGCGCCAGCGCCGGCCGAAGCCCGACCCGAAGTTCCTGATCGGCCCGGGCAAGATCAAGGACCTGGTGACTCGCGCGTGGCAGCGCGGCGCCGAGATCGTGCTCTTCGACCGCGATCTCTCGTCGGGTCAGATCCGCGCGATCACCGACCTGGTCGAGGCGCGCATCGTCGACCGCACGCAGCTCATCCTCGACATCTTCGCGCAGAACGCCAAGACC
>DATKAO010000237.1 GCA_035498015.1 Myxococcota bacterium | reverse complement strand
CACGGCCTCTTGTCCGGCCTGGTCGGCTCCGACCTGGCCTCGGCCTTCGTGGAGCGCCTGCCCGACGTCCGCCACTGCGTGGGCATGGACGTCGAGGCCGCCTTCAAGGCCGACCCCGCCGCGAAGTCCTACGCCGAGGTGATCGCGGCCTACCCCTCGGCCTACGCAGTCTCCACCTACCGCATCGCGCACGTGCTCTACGAGCTCGGCGCGCCGGTCGCCGCGCGCATCATGTCCGAGCATGCCAAGAGCAAGACCGGCATCGACATCCACCCGGGCGCCTCGATCGGCTGTCACTTCTTCATCGACCACGGCACGGGCGTCGTGATCGGCGAGACCGCGGTGATCGGCAACCGCGTGAAGATGTACCAGGGCGTGGGTCTGGTGGCGTTCTCGAACAAGCAGGGCCGCAACGACATCGGCAAGAAGCGCCACCCGACGGTCGAGGACGACGTCACGATCTACGCCAACGCGACCATCCTCGGCGGCACCACGGTGATCGGCGAAGGCTCGGTGATCGGCGGCAACGTGTGGCTGCACACGTCGGTGCCGCCCTACTCGCGTGTCTCGATCGAGCCCCCGCAGCTCAACGTGAGTCAGAAGGACCAGGAGTCGGGCTCGGTCGACCCCGACTACGAGATCTAGCGCCCGAGGCCGAGCGGCTCGAGCAGCCGCGCGTTCGACTCCGCGCTGGGATCGCCCGAGTGCTCCGGCAGCCCGGCGATGGCGCGCAGATCGAGCCAGGACGCGCGCTTCTCGACCCAGATCTGGTCCGCCGCGCGCACGGGCAGGGCGCCTTCGACGAGCCCGGCGGGGATCGCGACCGTCGGGTTGCCCGCGAAGATCGAGGGCACCGCGGCGCCGCAGGCAGAGCAGAAGGACCGGCGGTAGGCCGGCCGCTCGTTCAGGATCGGCGCGTCGAAGAACGCGATCCGGTCCTCGCCGCGCAGCCAGCGGAAGCGCTCCGCGCGCACGCGGAGCTGCGCCGCGAAAGCCGAGCCCGTGGAGCGCTGGCAGCGCGTGCAGTGACAGAGCTCGATCTCCGTCATCGGTCCGTCGAACTCGAAGGCGACCTGTCCGCAGAAGCAGCGTCCGATCATGATGACTCCTGCCGGGCTCGCGGCGCGGCGAGCTCTTCGAGACCGTACACGAGCGCGAGCGAGCGGTGGGGCCGCCAGCGCTCCGAGAAGGCGCGCATCTCGGCCTCGCTCGCCACCCGCTCCGCGCCGAGCCAGCGGCGCGCCAGGTGTTTCACGACCGCCAGGTCGCCCGCCGGAAACACGTCGGGCCGGCCCAGGCCGCGCAGCAGCACGATCTCGGCGGTCCAGCGGCCGACGCCCTTCCAGCGCACGAGCTCGGCGATCGCAGCCTCGTCGTCGAGCGGCGCGAGCAGTGACTCGTCGAGCTCGCCGCGCGCGAACGCGCTCGCCAGGCGGTGGATCGTGCCCGCCTTGGCGCGGGTCATGCGGAACTCGCGCAAGCGCGCCTCGCCCGCGTCGGCGATGCGTTCGGCAGTCGGGAACGCCAGCCACTCGCGGCCGTCGTAACGGGCGCGGGCTCCGAAGGCGCGCGCCAGCTCGCCGCGGATCGAGGCCGCGAACGCCAGGTTCACCTGCTGCGTGAGCACGGCGCCGACCAGTGACTCGAACAGGTCGAATGCGCCCGCCACGCGCAGGCCGCGGTGGGCGCGCACTGACTCGCCGAGCAGCGGGTCGCGCGCGAGCGCGCGCTCGAAGGGCCGCAGGTCCGCGTCCGCGCCGAGCACGCGCCCGGCCAGCCGCGCCGCCGCCGCCCGCGCTGCGGTGTCGTCGGGCCCGTCGACCCGCACGCGCAGCCTCGCGCGGGTCGGCGGACCCTCCTGAGTCACGCGCACGAGCGCGTGGCCGTCGCCCGCGGGCACGAGCCGCGCGAAGCCGCCCGCGCCCGCCACGTTCACCGGGTCGGGGTGCCGCACGAAGCGCGCGGTGGTGCGCGACAGCGAGTAGGCGCCCCGGGGCGCGAGCACGAGCTCGAGCGAGCCCACGGTCAGGCCCGCAGCCGCCGGTCGACGCTTCGCTCGCGCGCGCCGCTCCGCAAGGGCGAGAATGCCCCTCGCGGCGCGCAAGTGAACTGGTGACTCGCGCTCTTTCCCATCTCTCTAGTTTCCCACGTCGGACGCCGACGCGGCAATCGCCAGCCATCCGCTACCCCTCGACCAGGAAGTGACTCGCGATGAGTAATGCGCCGGAGCTCCTCAGGCCGCCGTGGTTCTTCGCGTGGTTCGCCGTGTTCTGGTCGGCGATCTGCGTCTTGCTCTCCTACCTGTCGGGTTGGCGGTCACTCGTGCCGCGCTTCGCCGACGGCGCGCCGATCGAGGGCGAGCGTTTCCGCTTCGTGTCGGGCGGCATGGGCAGCGGGCTCCCGGTGAGCTACCGCGGTTGCCTGTTCGTGACGGTCGGCCGCTTCGGATTCTCGCTCTCGCTGTGGCTCCCGTTTCGGATCCTTTGCCCCGAGCTCCGGATCCCGTGGTCCGAAGTGAAGGCCGTGAAGTCGAAGAAGCTCTTGTGGATGCGCCGCACGGAGATCGAGCTCTGTGACTCGAACGTGCGGCTCACCCTGCTGGGCCCCGCGGGCGAACGGCTCCGCGAGCTCTTCGCGAGCTCGAATCGCGGCGACTCAATCGCGCAGGGTTAGCTCGACGGGGCAGTGGTCCGAGCCGCGCACGTCGCTCTGGTGCCGCACGCGGCTCACCCGGTCGAGGAGCTCCGGGTTCGCGGCGAAGTAGTCGAGCCGCCAGCCGATGTTCCGCTCGCGCACGCCGGGGCGGTAGCTCCACCAGGTGTAGTGACCCGGCTCGGCGCACAGGCTGCGGAAGGTGTCGACCCAGCCGTGGCGGCGGAAGAATCGGTCGAGCCAGGCGCGCTCCTCGGGCAGAAAGCCGGCGTTGTCTCTGTTCTGGCGCGGATTCGCGAGGTCGATGTCCCGGTGCGAGATGTTGAAGTCACCGCACAGGAGCACGTGTCTGCCCGCGCGCCGGTAGCGGTTCACGACCCGCAACATGGCGGCGCAGAACGCGAGCTTCTCGGACAGCCGCGCGTGGTCGCGCTGGCTGTTCGGGAAGTACGCGTTCACCAGCACGAAGTCACTGAACTCGAGCCGCAGCACGCGGCCCTCGCGGTCGAGCGCCGGCACGCCCACGCCGGTCACGACCGACAGCGGCTCGGCGCGCGTGAAGGTCGCCACGCCGCTGTAGCCCGGACGTTCCGCCGGATTCCAGTACGCGTGGTAACGGCGCGGGTTCCGTAGCTCGTCCGGCAGGTCCTCGGGCCGCGTCTTGATCTCCTGCACGCAGACCGCGAACGGCCGTTCGCGCGCGAGCCAGTCGAGAAAGCCCGCGCGGGCCGCGGCGCGTAGGCCGTTCACGTTCCAGGAGAGGAGCTTCACGCGGCCGATATTGAGTTCGGGTCCGGGCGCGCGCAACTCGGGCGCGATGCGCGTCACTCAATTTTGCCCGCGAGTGTCGATCAGATGGGCATGTGGAAGGTCATCGCCTTCCTGATCGTCGTGTTCGTCCTGGGTGAGCTCGTGGTGCGCTACGTGCGCAAGAACCCGCTCGATCCGGAGATGTCCGGTACCCAGGTCGCCGTCGAGTCACAGGAGTTCGACGTGCGCTTCCAGCGCAACGGGCGCTTCTCGGGCACTTACTTCGTGTCCGGCGCGAAGAGCATGGACTGGACGCGCGAGCCCGTGAACGCGCGCCTCGAGGTGATCGAGCGCGACGCCGCGCGCGCCTACCTCGAGAGCTATCCCGACTTCCACTTGTACGGCTCCGACTCGAGCACGCGGCTGGCGGCGACGGCCGCGCCGCTCGCACTGGTGGCCGCCAACCGCATGGCCTACGGCGACCTGCAGGCGCTGCTGGCGCGCCACGAGGCGCGCAGCCGCGACGGCGGCGAGCACCTGTGCATCGCGGTCGCGGGTGAGTCGCTCACGCTCGCAACGGCCGAGTCTCTCGAGGACGGGCACGACGGCGCGGCGAGCCTGACCGCCGCGAGCTCCGACGGCCCGACCGTCTACGCCGACGAGCTGCGCTTCGGCGACTGCGCCGAGCTCTTGGCCTCGCCGGTCCGCTGAACCGAGCGCAGCGCGGCCACGCTCGAGCTGGTCGAGACCGCGTACGGCACCAGCACCGTGAGACACATGCGAAACACGCGCAGCGCGTCGACGTCGCCGTGCAGGAGCGCCGAGCCGTGGTTGATCGCGATCAGGATCGAGCCCACGATCACCGCCGTGCGCAGCGCGCGGCGCACCACGGCGCCATCGCTCGCCAGCCGGAGCCATTCCCCCATGCGGAGGACTCTAGCTCAGCGGCGCGCCCGCATGGCTTCCAGGCGCCCCTCTACCACGGGGCGCACGCGCGCGGCGCGCTCCTCCTTGATCGACTCGAAGCCGCGGATCTCACCGGTGAGTCCGGCGATCGCGATCGCCTCGGCGCGGCTCTCCGCTGACAAGGCCCCGCACAGCGCGTCGAGCACGCCCTCGTACCAGCGCGCGAGCTCGCGCTCGAGGCGGCGCGCGCGGGTCCAGCCGAACGGGTCGAAGACCGTGCCGCGCAGCCCGCGCAGCGCCACGAGCCCGTGCAGCAGCGGCTCAGCGTCGGCGCCGAGCGCGAGCTTCCGGCGCAGGCCGAGCGCCCGCAGCAGCGGGGGGTGCAGGTGGTAGCGCAGGCGCGGGTCCTGGGCGCTCTGGCGGCGCAGCCAGCGCCGATGCGGGCCGCGCAGCAACAGGCGCGCGACCTCGTACTCGTCCTTGTAGGCGAGCACGCGGTAGAGCTCGCGCGCCGCGACCTCGGTGAGCTCGGCTGACTCGCTCTCGACGCGCGCCTCCGCATCGGCGACCGCGGCGATGCGCGCGCAGTAGCGCAGCGCCAGCCGCTTGCCCTGGTAGTCGACCAGGTCGGCGGCGAAGCCGGCCACGCGGCGCAGCAGCCCGGCCGAGTGTTTCGAGTCGGAGAAACGCCCGAGCGCCTCCTGGACCGCCGCGAAGCCGGCGCCCAGCAGCCGCTCCGCGCGCTCGAGTGACTCCTCGTCGCCGATCGCGGGGGGCGTGGCGTCGGCGCACAGCTGGGCCGTGAGGGCGGGCTCGGCGGCGGCGGCACGCCCCAGCGCGAAGGCGCGCAGGTTGGTCTCGACCGCCACGCCGTTGTCGCGGATCGCGCGCTCGAGCGCGCGCGCCGAGAGCGGCACGAGCCCGCGCTGCCAGGCGTAGCCGAGCAGCACCAGGTTGGCGCACAGCGGCTGGCCGAGCGCCGCGTCGGCGAGCTGCTCGGCCGGCACCGCCGCGAGCGAGCGAGTGACTCCCGCGAGCGGCGCGAGCAGGTCGTCGAGCGCGGGCTCGCGGAAGCGCGGGTTCGACACGTCGGCCCCGGTCGGCACGTAGAGCGCGTGCGCCACGGCGTGCGTGCGGCCCGGGTCGAGCGCGCGCAGCGCCTCGCGGTCGCCGGCGCCCAGCGGATCGAAGGCCAGAAGCACGTCGGCGCGGCCCGGCTCCACGCGCGCGCTGCCCTCGATCGGCTCGGCCGACAGCACGCAGTGCGACACGACCTTTCCGCCGCGCTGCGCGAGACCGGTCTGGTCGAGGTGCGCGGCGAACAGGCCGTCGTGCTCGGCGGCGCGCACCAGCAGCGCATCGATCGTGACCACGCCGGTCGAGCCGATGCCGACCAGCAGGATCTCGAGCCGGCGGCCGTCCCAGTCGAGCGCGGGCGGCTCGGGCAGCGGCCCCGCCAGCCGTGACTCGAACGGCTCGCGCGTGCGCCGCGGCGTCTCGATCGAGATGAACGCCGGACAGTCGCCCGCGAGACACGCGCGGTCGTCGCTGCACGAGCTCTCGTGCAGCCGCGTCTTGCGCCCGAGCGTGGTCTCCACCGGGCGCAGCGAGACACACGACGACTTCACGCCGCAGTCGCCGCAGCCCTCGCACACGTCCTCGTTGATCGCGAGCCGCTCCGTGGGCCGGGCGCGCAGCCCGCGCCGCTCGAGGCGCTGCTTCTCGTTGGCGCACAGCTCGTCCCAGACCAGCGCAGTGACTCCTGGCTGCTCGCGCAGCTCGCGCATGGCGGCGTCCCAGTCCTCGCGCTCCAGGCGCCGCACGCGCGGGTCGCGCAGCGCGAGCTCGGCGATCTCGGGCTCGTGCGTCATCAGTCCGACCGTCCGGACGCCGTCGGCCAGGAGGTCGCGCACCAGCCCGGGGAGTGACTTGGCGCCGATCGCGCGCTGGCCGCCGGTCATCGCGACCACGCCGTTCCACAAGAGCTTGAAGGTGATCGGCACGCCCGCGGCCACGCACGCGCGCACCGCGAGCCGGCCGGAGTGGAAGTAGGTGCCGTCGCCCAGGTTCTGGAACAGGTGGCGCGTGGCGGTCCAGGGCGCGAGCCCGATCCACTGCGCGCCCTCGCAGCCCATCGCGCCGATGAAGCGCACCTCGCGCTCGGGCATGAGCAGGGCCATGGTGTGACAGCCGATGCCGCCGCCCGCGAGCGAGCCTTCGGGCAGGCGGGTCGACGAAGAGTGCGGGCAGCCGCTGCAGAAGTGCGGCGCGCGCGTCGGCGCTGGCGCCAGCTCCGCGCGCGCGTTCGCCGCCTCGAGTGACTCGAGCGCAGCCGTGATGCCCGGCGCGCGCAGGCGCGCGGCGAGATGGGGCGCGAGGTCGGCCGCCAGCGTGGCGCCCGACACCTCGCTGCGGCGCGCCAGCCACGGCTCACCGCCTGGGCCGCGCTGGCCGAGCACCCCCGGGCGTGACTCGCCGCCGTAGAGCGCGGCGCAGACCTGCTCCTCGAGATAGCCGCGCCGCGTATCGACCACGACGATCTCCTGGAGACCCTGCGCGAACTCGCGCACGCGGCCCGCCTCGAGCGGCCACACCAGGTCGACCTTGAGCAGCCGGATGCCGAGTCTCTCGCGCGCCTTCTCGTCCAGGTCGAGCAGCGCGAGCGCGCGCTCGAGCTCGCGGTAGAGCGCGCCCGCCGCCACCAGCCCCAGCTTGTCGCGCGGGTGACGCGACAGGATCGGGTTCAGGCCGTTCGCGGCCGCGAAGCGCCGCACCGCCTCCATGCGGCCGAACACGAGCTCCTGCTCGATGCGCAGCACGTTCGGCGGCAGCAGCGCCGGGTCGAAGCGCGGCGCGAACGGCGCGCCCGCGACCTCGAACTCGGGCCGCGCGAGCTCGGGCTCGTGCTCGGGCAGCTCGAAGATCTGGCCGGCGTCGGCCACGTCGGCCACCACGCGCATGCCGGTCCACAGGCCCGCGTAGCGCGAGAGAGCGAAGGCGGCGAGGCCGAGGCGCAGCACGTCGGCCGGGTCGGCCGGCGCGAACAAGGGCACGAAGGCGTGCGCGAACGCGTGCTCGGAGTGACTCGGCAGCGACGAGCTCTTGCAGAACGGGTCGTCGCCCACCACCGCGAGCGCCCCGCCCAGGCGCGCGGCGCCCACGAAGCTCGCGTGGCGCAGCGCGTCGAGCGCGCGGTCGAGGCCCGGCGCCTTGGCGAAGAACACGCCGAGCGCGCCGTCCCACGCGCCGCGCGGAAACACTTCGAGCAGCTGCGTGCCGCCGACGGCGGTGGCGGCGAGCTCCTCGTTGAGACCCGGCACGAAGCGCACGTGATGGCGCTCGAGCAGCGGGGCGAGCGAGCGCAGCAGCCCGTCGAAGCCGGCCAGCGGCGAGCCGGGGTAGCCCGAGAACAGCGCGCCGATCCGGCGCCCCGCGCGCTCGTCGCGGCGCAGCTGCTCGAGCACCAGGCGCACGAGCGCCTGCAGGCCGGTCAGGTGGACCCGACCGCGCCCGCGGGTGTATCGCTCCCAGAGCGGCGGATCCGGCGAAAGCACCGCGGGCATCTCGCGGGTGTGATCGGAGTTGCGTCCGGGGTGCTTGAGTCGGAGCCGGCGCGCGTGGGCGAGTGAGTCGCTACTTGCCCGCGAGTGGCGCGACGATCTTCTCGGCGAAGCTCTCGACCACGGCCGGGTCGCGGCCCTGGATCACGATGTACGAGAAGCCGTAGCGCTCGCGCCGCTTCTCGAGGCCGTCGCGGATCTCGGCCGGCGAGCCAGTGAGGAACATCGGGCAGTCGGCGATCTGCTCGGGCGTCATGCCGGTGTTCGCCCCCAGCGCGGCGCGCAGGCCCTTCGGGTCGTCGGTGATGGCCACGACGAAGGTGAGTGAGTTGATCTCGATGTCGCGGTAGCTGCGGCCCGCGGCCTCGGCGCCCTCGCGCACCCAGCGCAGCTTCTCGTCGAGCTTCTCGGGCGCGAGGTCGGCGGCGGTGCGCGGAGTCACCTTGCCTTCGACCAGCGTCGGGTTGATGCCCACGATGTCGGCGTGCCGGCCGGCCAGGCGCAGCACCTTGGGCCCACCGCCGCCGATCAGCACCTTGGGGCTCGGGAACGCGGGCTCGGCGGCGCGCGCCACGTTCGTGATCTTGTAGTGCTTGCCCGCGAAGCTCGTGCGCTCGTTCTGCCACATGCTCTGGATGATCTGCAGCGCCTCCTCCAGGCGCGCGATGCGCGTGCCCGGCGAGTCGTAGCTCATGCCCGCTTCGTCGTAGTCGGTCTGCATCCAGCCCGCGCCGATCCCGAACTCGTGGCGCCCGCCCGAGAGCAGCTGGATGGTGGCGGCGCCCTTGGCATGAATGACCGGGTGGCGGTAGTCGACGTCATACACGAGTGACCCGACCCGGAGCTTGGTGGTCACCGCCGCCGCCGCGGCCAGCAGGGCGGTCGGGTCCCACTGCGGGCCGAAGTGGTCGGGCACGAAGATCGACGCGTATCCCATGCGCTCGATCGCGCGCACGCGGTCGGCCCAGGAGTCCTTGGGGAGTGAGTGGAGCTGGACTGCGAAGCGGAAGGGCTTGCTCATGCGGCCATCTTACTACGCGGACCGCGGGCGGGTCTCCCGCTACGATCCCCGGCCGGATGATCGACACGATTCACGCGGTGCAGACCCCGGAGGGAGTCGACCTCTCTCTGCCGGTCGCGGGGCCGGTGCCCCGCGCGCTCGCCTACGCGCTCGACATCGCGATCCAGGGCGCCGGCCTGGCGGCGGTGCAGATGGTGCTGTTCGCGGCCGGCGGCAGCGGCTTCGCCATCGGCCTGAATGCGATCGTCGCCTTCCTCACCTACTGGTTCTACCCGGTGTGTTTCGAGGTGCTGTCCCACGGCCAGACCCCGGGCAAGCGCATCGTCGGCCTGCGCGTGGTGCAGGAGAACGGCACGCCGATCGGCTGGCCGGCATCGGTGCTGCGCAACTTCCTGCTGGTCGCGGACTTCCTGCCGCTGTTGTATCTCGCGGGAATCACTTCGATGTGTCTCGACGCGAGCTTCCGCCGGCTGGGCGACCTGGCCGCCGGCACGCTGGTCGTGCATGCCGAGCGCGAGAGGCGCCGGACGCGCGGCGCGGGCCTGGCGATCGAGGAGCGGCCGCTGCCGCCCCCGGTCCCGCTCACGCTCGAGGAGCAGGGCGCCGTGATCGCCTTCGCCGAGCGCGCGCCTTTGCTCTCGAGCGCGCGCACCGAGGAGCTCGCGGCGATCCCGACCGCACTGACCCGCGGCGGCGAGCCGCGCGCGCGGCTGCTCGCGATGGCGGCCTGGCTGTTGGGGCGCTCGTGAAGCTGGCGGGCTTCGAGGCACAGGGCCGGCCGCGCTGGGAACGCCTGGCTGCGACGCTGGACGCGCTCGAGCAGCGCCGGCTCGTGCCCGGCGCCGCCGAAGTCTCCGAGCTGCCGGCGCTGTATCGCCAGGTGTGCAACGACCTCGCGCTGGCACGCGACCGCGAGCTGTCGAGCGCGCTCGTGGCCGAGCTGAACGAGCTGGCGCTGCGTGGCCACCAGCTCCTGTACCGCGCGCGCGCCGACGAGTGGCCGCGAGTCAGCGAGTTTCTCGGCCGCGACTTCCCGCGCGCGGTGCGGCGCGAGTGGCGCCTGCTGCTCTTGTGTCACGTGCTCTTCTACGCGCTCTCGCTCGGCATCGGCGCGCTCGCCTGGCGCAGCCCCGACCTGATCTACAGCTTCATCGACGACGCGGGCGTGCGGAACATGGAGCAGATGTACGACCCGGTGGAGGGCGCGGGCACCCAGCCGCGCGGGCCCTCCGACGACATGGCCATGTTCGGCTACTACATCTGGAACAACATCTCGATCGCGTTCCGCACCTTCGCGAGCGGGCTGGCGTTCGGCGTGGGGACGCTGGCGAGCCTGGTGTTCAACGCGCTCTACATCGGGCTGATCGCGGGTCACCTGGTCGACAAGGGCTCGGCGGAGCCGTTCTTCACGTATGTGATCGGTCACGCGGCGTTCGAGCTCACGGCGATGCTGCTGGCCGGGGTCGCGGGCATGCGGCTCGGGCTCGCGATCGTGGCGCCCGGCGCGCGCTCGCGGCTGGCCGCGCTGCGCGCGGCGGCGCGGGCCAGCCTGCCGATCATCGCCGGCGCGGCGCTCATGCTGGTGATCGCAGCGGGCATCGAGGCCTTCTGGTCGCCGCGGCTGCTCCAGCCCGGGCTGAAGTACGGCGTGGGGCTCTGTCTCTGGGGACTGGTGGCGAGCTGGCTCGGCCTCGCGGGGCGAGTGAGTGGAAGCTGAGCGCATCGCCGTCGCCGTGCGCCCGCGCGGCAGCCTGGAGGCGGTCGACCTCGGCTTCCAGCTCGCGCGCGCGAACTTCGCCGCGCTGTTCGCGGCGCATGCCGCCGTCGTAGTCTCGTTCGCAGCCGCGCTGGCGCTCGCGTTCCCGGGCCGGCTGCCGGTCGTGTACCTGCTCGTGTGGTGGCTGAAGCCGCTGTACGACCGGGTCGCCCTGTTCGTGCTCTCGGTCGCGCTGCTCGGGCGCGCGCCGCGCTTCGCCGAGACACTCGCCGAGCTGCCGCGGCTGCTCTTCCGCTCGGGCCTCTTGGCCTCGCTGCTCTGGCTGCGGCTCAGCCCCACGCGCTCGTTCTACGCGCCGGTGCTCCAGCTCGAGGGGCTGCGCGGCTCGGCGCGGCGCAAACGCGCGCGCGTGCTCGCTGGCCGCGAGTCCTCGACCGCGGTCCTGCTCATGGCCGTGTGCGGGCTGTTCGAGATCATGATCTTCGTGGCCGGGCTGCAGGTGTTCGCGACCTTCTGGCCCGAGGGTACGATCGCGCATTTCTGGAGCCAGTCACTCTTCGAGCCCGGGAGGGCGCTCTTGGCGGGCGAGCTCGCGCTGTACGTGCTCGCGATCTGCGCGGTCGAGCCGCTGTACGTGGCCGGGGGCTTCGCCCTCTACATCAACCGGCGCGTGTGGCTCGAGGGCTGGGACGTCGAGGTCGCCTTCCGCCGGCTCGAGCGGCGCGTGGGCGCCGCCACGCTGCTGGCGGCGTTGTGTCTCGCGCTCGTGCCCGTGCACCACGCGCTGGCCGCGCCCGACCCGCAGCCGCAGCGCTGCAAGGTCGAGTCACCAAAAGACGCGGGCCCGTGCATCGCCCGCGTGCTCGCCGGCCCGGAGTTCGGCGAGACGCTGAAGTACCGCTCGTGGAAGCCGCGCAGTTTCACGAGCGGCGTCGACCTGTCCTGGCTGGGGCCGCTCGCCGCCTGGTTCGCCGACCTGGTCTCGGAAGTGGCGCGCATCGGCGCCTGGCTCTTGATCCCGATCACGCTCGCGGTGTTGATCGTGGCTGCGGCGCGCGGCGTGCGCTTCCGCGCCTGGCGCCGCAGCGGACCCGTCCCACCCGAGGCGCCGCTGCGGCGCGGCTTCGACCTGCGCCCCGAGTCACTTCCCGCCGACGTGCTCGCCGCGGCGCGCGCGCGCTTCGCGGCCCACGACCCGGCCGGCGCGCTGTCGCTCCTGTATCGGGCGGCGCTGGTCGAGCTGGCGCGGCGCTTCCGGCTGCGGCTGCCCGCGAGCGCGACCGAGGGCGAGTGCGAGAGACTCGCGCGCTCGGCGGGAAGCTCGTCGCTGGTCGACGACTTCGCGGTGCTCGCGCGCGCCTGGCTGTACTGCGCCTACGCGCAGCGGCCGCCCGCGCCCGAGGAGTTCGACGCCCTGTGCGCGCGCTGGGCCGCCGGCTTCGGGGCGCGCACGTGAATCGCTGGCGCACGCTGCGGCCGTGGCTGCGGGGGCTGGCGAGGCTGGCCGTGCTCGCGGGCCTGTTCTTCCTGACCTGCGAGCCGTACGAAGCCGAGTATCACACCGGCTACCGCGGCGAGGCGGCCAGCAACCCCTACTACGCCGCGCAGGTCCTGCTCACGCGCATGGGCATGCCGGCCGAGAGCTTCGCGCACGTGGGCGCGCTCGCCTCCCTGCCGCCCGTGAGCTCCACGGTCGTGATTCCGACGCAGCGCCACGCGGTCGACGCTGCGACCTCGCAGCGGCTGCTCGACTGGGTCGACCAGGGCGGACACCTGGTGCTGGTGATGTGGCAGCTGTGGGACGACAAGAAGCGCACGCCCGACCCCATCCTCGACTCACTCGGCGTCCACCAGTTCCTGAACGGCGACGACGAGGACGACGGCGCCGGCGACCCGCCGCAGGCCGAGCCCGCGCCGGCCCCCGACGAGCCCGAGGCCGAGGCGCCGGAAGACGAGCCCGACCCGGGCGCGCCCTCGCCCGACTGGTCCGAGTTCGACTTCCCCGACCGCGAGACCCCGCTGCGCGTGCGCTTCGATCCCAGCTACCGCATCGAGCTCACCGACGAGGCGGCCGCGTCGCTGGTGATGGAGATCGGCGACGAAGAGAACGGGTCCCACTGGGCCACGCTGCGCCACGGCAAGGGGCTGGTCACCGCGCTCACCGACGACTACTTCATGACTCAGCCGAGGATCGGCGACCTCGACCACGCGGAGCTCGTGTACCGCATGAGCCGGCTCGACGGTCACCGCGGCAAGGTCTGGTTCGTGTACGGCGACCAGCGCCCCTCGGTGGCGCAGCTCCTGTGGCGTCATGGCTGGATGGTCGCGAGCGCGGGGCTGATCGTGCTCGCGCTCTGGGTCTGGTCCGTGTCGCGCCGCTTCGGCCCGCTGGCGGCCGAAGCGCCTGCCGAGCGCCGCGAGCTGATGGAGCACGTGCGCGCCGCGGGCCGCCTGGAGTGGAGGAACGGCGCGGGCGGCGCGCTGCTCGCGGCCGCGCGCGAGGCGCTGCTCGCACGCCTGCGCCAGCGCCACCCCGGGCTCGAGTCACTCGATCCGGCCGAGCAGGCGCGCGTGCTCGAGAAGCTCTCCGGCCTGCCGCGCGCGCGCGTGGCCGAAGCGCTCGCCTTCGCCGAAGAGACCGACTCCGGCCGCTTCGCCGGCAAGATCGCCATCCTCGAAAAGCTCAGGAGATCGCTATGACCGACGGTCCGTCCGCACCCCACGCCGACTGGGAGCGCAGCGCAGAGCTCGCCCAGGCGATCCGCGGGGAGATCCAGAAGGTCCTGGTCGGCCAGAGCCAGGTCGTGGAGCAGGTGCTGGTCGCGCTCTTCGCGGCGGGTCACGTGCTCGTCGAAGGCGTGCCGGGCCTGGGCAAGACCCTCTTGGTGCGGTCGCTGGCGCGCGCGATCTCGTGCGCGAGCTCGCGCATCCAGTTCACGCCCGACTTGATGCCCGCCGACGTGGTGGGTCACGTGCTCTACGAGGCGCAGACCGGCCAGATGCGGCTGCGGCGCGGGCCGGTGTTCACGAACCTGCTCCTGGCCGACGAGATCAACCGCGCGCCGGCGAAGACCCAGTCGGCGCTGCTCGAGGTCATGCAGGAGCGGCAGGTCACGCTCGAAGGCGAGTCACTCGAGGTTCCGTCGCCCTTCATGACGCTGGCCACGCAGAACCCGATCGAGCTCGAGGGCACCTACCCGCTGCCCGAAGCGCAGGTCGACCGCTTCCTGCTCAAGGTGCAGATCGACTACCCCGAGCTCGACGACGAGCTCGAGCTGGTGCGGCGCGTGGGGCAGGGGCGCGTGGGCGACTTACTCGACGTGTCGGCGATCTCGCCCGTGACCGATGCGGCCGGCGTGCTGGCGCTGCAGGCCGCGACCGCGGCGGTGTTCGTCGACGACCGCGTGGCCGACTACGCCGTGCGGCTGGCGCGTGCCACGCGCACCTGGCCGGGCGTGGCCATGGGCGCGGGGCCGCGCGGCGGGCTGGCGCTGGTGCGCGCGGCGCGCGCGGCCGCGCTGCTCGCGGGGCGCGAGTTCGTGACTCCCGACGACGTGAAGGCGATCGGTCCCGCGGCCCTGCGCCACCGCATCCACCTGTCGCCCGAGGTGGAGCTCGAGGGCCAGAAGGCCGACGCCTTGCTCGAGGCCATGTTCGCGCAGGTGGAGGCGCCGCGCGCGTGAGTCCCGACCGGCGGCTGCTGTGGGCGGGCGGCGTGTGGCTGGCGTTGGCGCTGGCCGCCGCGTTCGAGCCGCGCCTGCTCGCGCTCTGGTGGGCGGCGGGCGCCGCGCTGGCGCTGGCGGCGCTGGTCGACGCGCTCCTGCTGCAGCGCATGGGGCCCTTCGAGGTGGCGCGCGAGCTGCCCGCGGCGATCGCGGTCGGAGTGACCTCGCGAGTCACTCTGTCTGTGGCCAACCGCGGCCCGGCGCGCGCGCGGCTGCGCGTGTTCGACCACTTCCCGGCGCAGTTCGAGGCGAAGGGCGTGCCGCGTGTGGCCGAGCTCGCGCCGCGCGAGCGCGCCAGCTTCGAGTACGAGCTGCGCGCGCTGGGGCGCGGCGCCCGCGCCTTCGGCCGCGCCGAGCTCGTGGTCGCCTCGCCGCTCGCGCTGTGGCGCCGGCGCCTGCGCGGCGGCGCGGAGCAGGAGGTGCGCATCTATCCGAACTTCCGGGCGGTGTCTCGCTACGAGCTCCTGGCCGCGGCCAACCGCTCGGGCGAGCTCGGCATCCGCCGCCGCCCGCGCCGCGGCGAGGGGCTCGAGTTCCACCAGCTCCGCGAGTACCGCGAGGGCGACTCACTGCGCCAGATCGACTGGAAGGCGACCGCCCGCCTGCAGCGCGCCGTCTCGCGCGAGTACGAGGAGGAGCGCGACCAGCAGATCGTGTTCCTCTTGGACTGCGGGCGGAAGATGCACGCGCGCGATGCGGCGCTGTCGCACTTCGACCACGCGCTCGACGCGGTGCTCCTGCTCTCGCACGTGGCGTTGAAGCAGGGCGACGCGGTCGGCCTCTCGACCTTCAGCGGCCCGAGCCGCGTGCTGGCGCCCCGCAAGGGCACCGCGCAGCTCACGCGCCTGTTGAACGCGGTGTACGACCTCGAGTCGAGCACGCGCGCATCGGACTATCTGGCCGCGGCGGAGTCACTCGCCGGCGCGCTGCACAAGCGCGCGCTCGTGGTGGTGGTCTCGAACCTGCGCGACGAGGACCACCAGGACCTGCTCGCCGCCGCGCGCCTGCTCGGCCGCCGGCACCTGGTGCTGGTGGCCAGCATGAAGGAGCGCGCGCTCGCCGAGGCGCTCGACGCGCCGGTGCGCGACCTCGACTCCGCGGTCACCAATGCCGCCACGCACCAGTATCTGCAGGCGCGCCGCCGCGCCCACGAGCGCCTGCGCAAGGCCGGAGCGCTGGCGCTGGACGCCGAGCCGCAGCAGCTCGCGGTCGCGCTGGTGAACGGCTACCTCGACATCAAGCGCAGCGGGATGCTGTAGGTGGGTGCCTCAGTCGACGATCGAGATCGCCTGGCGCGGACAGAGCCGCACCGCGGCCTCGACCTTGCGCCGCAGTGACTCGGGCGGGCTCTCGATCAGGATTTGCAGGAAGTCGTTCTCGTCGACCCTGAACACCTCGGGCGCCTGGTCCACGCAAACGGCGTTCGCTTCACACAGATCGAAATCGACGACCACCTTCATCGCTGCCCCTCTACACGGAAGTTCCGCGCGTAGCCTAACACGCAGCGCCCGGGCCGTTCCGGCCGGAGTTGCGCGTGCCTGAGCCCTCAAGGGCCGCCCGGCCGGCGACGAAGAAGCGGGCGAGGAGTGCGCGCGTTGACCCCCAACATCCGCTTGCGAGCAGCGCTGTGCCTGGCGCTGTCACTCGCGGACGTGCTCCGGGCGCGCGCCGACGAGCCGGCCAAGCCGCCCGCCGCGCTCCAGACCCCGGACGACGGCGACCAGAACCCTTGTGCGCGCTTCGCCGACACGGTCGCGGCCTGGCAGGCGGCGATGCAGCGGGTGAAGGTCGCGAAGCGGGAGCTCGACCGGCTCGAAGCCGATCCCGTGATGGTCTCCCAGGGCACGTGCAGCGACGCGGCCTGGTCGGTGGGGCGCTGCCGCGACAACTACTTCAATCGCGACCGCGCGCTCGAGCGCGCCAGGGACCGCCTGGACGACGCGCAGACACGAGTCATGCAGGTCGAGGAATCGGCTCGGGTGGCAGGCGTACCCCAGCGCTGTCTGGTGGAGTGACCGGCGCGGGTACGCGCAGCAGCACCCACAGGTTCAGCGCCACCACCACGCCCTGACTCGCCAGGCCCGCCACGAACTCCAGCGTGCCCGGCAGCGGCGGAGGCCCCATGACCCCGAGCCACAGGGCCGCCAGGCCGACCGCGGCCCAGGGCCGGCCGCGCACCTCGGCGGCCAGGAGACACAAGAGCCACAGGCTCGGCACGACCACGTAGGCCGAGGGCGCGACCGGGCTGCGCAGCGCGGCCAGACTGAGCAACGCCAGCCAGCGCTGCGCGCGCTCGAGCCGGGTGACTCCCTCGCGCGCCGTGAAGGCCAGCCACAACAAGAGCAGCGTGTAGCCGCCCGAAATGACTTGCCCGACTGCCGGCGACGCGCCACTCACTCCGAGCGCCCGGAGCTTGGCGGCGAGCCCATAGGCCGAGAAGTTGCGCGACACCACGAAGGCGGGCGTCTCCGGCCGCTCGGCGAACGAGAACGCGGCGCCGCTCGCGAGCCGCGGCAGCTGGTAGCCGAAGAACGCCCGGAATGGCTCCGGCCCGAGCAGCGCCCATGCCGCCGCCCACAAGACCACGCCGCCCAGGGCGGTCCAGGCGAGGTCGCGCCAGCGTCGGCGGGCCAGGAGCGCCACGAGAAGCACGGCCGGAGTCAGTTTCGCGAGGATCGCCGCGGCGAGCAGAAAGCCCCCGAGCGGCGCGCGGCGTGACTCGAAGGCGACCATACCCGCGAGCGCGAGCGCGATCGCCGGCCCGTGGAACTGACCGAACTGGAGCTCGAGCCCGGTGGGGAGCGCCACGGCGAACAGCGGCAGACACGCGGCGGCGATCCGGCCCTCGCGCCCGCCGATCCACCACGCCAGGAGCGCCGCGCCGCCCAGGAGCAGGGCCGCGTGCAGCACGTACCAGACCGCGCGGATCTGCGCGAAAGAGTTCGTGACTGCCAGCGCGGTCGCCGGCAGCACGAGAAACGGCGGCGGGTACTCGAACGGGTCGTCCAGCCAGTCGCGCAGCCCGTCGACCGGTGAGTCGACGTCGACCTGCGCCGCGCCGTGCAGCCCGCGGAACGCGGGATAGAAGCGCTCGTCGTAGGGGTTGGGCTCGCCGCGGCGCGCCAGGTCGCCGGCCTGCACGTAGGCCGACATGCACTGGTGACCGGCCGTCACGCGTTCGGGGATCACCGAGCCCCAGTCGTGACTCCAGTCCGCCATGAACGACGAGCGCCGCGCCAGCTCGGCCGCGGCCAGGAGTGACACGATCGCCCACAGGCCCGCCAGCCACCGGCGCCGGGTCGAGATCCCGCGCAGCGCCTCGGGCAGGCGCGGCGCGAGCAGCACCACCCCCAGCGCGCACGCGGCTCCCGCTCCGGCCACCGCCCACGGTCCGAAGCGCGCGGATACGGGCAAGAGCACCGCCGCCGCGGACAGCCCCGCCACGCAAGCGACCGCGGCGCGCTCCAGCCCGACCTCGCGGAGACCCACGGCGCCGGATTCTACCCCGGCATTTCGAGCCGACCGGTCACATTCCGCGATCCGTGCAACAATCGGCGGATTGATCCTGGAACGGGGTCCGGAGGTGCTGTGAACGAACGGGAGAAGCGGATCGTGGCGACGGCGGTCGCGCTGGCAGAGGAAGGCGGCTTCGAGGCCGTGCGGCTGCGCGACGTGGCGGGCCAGTCCGGGGTCGCGCTGGGCACGCTCTACCGGCACTTCCGCGGCAAGGACGACCTTTTGGTGGCGGCGCTCGCGCTCGAGTCCGAAGCGCTCCAGGCGGAGCTGCGCGACACACCGCCGGCCGGAGTCAGCGAGCTCGAGCGCGTGGTCGCCTACTTCGAGGCGGCCACGGCGGCGCTGTGCCGCAAGCCCAAGCTGTCGCGCGCCATCCTGCGCGCGGCCTGCTCCGACGACCCGGAGCTCGCGGCGAAGATCCGCGCCTTCCACGGCTTCGCGAGCGACCTGTTGATGGCCGCGCTGCGCGATGACTCGCGCGCGAGCCTGGCCGAAGCCACGCCGCGCGAGGCGCGGGTGTGCAACATGCTGCAGATGGTCTGGTTCGCGGCGATGCTCGGCTGGATGAGCGCGCAGTACAAGCAGGAAGAGGTCGTGGAGCAGGTGCGCGCCGCGGCGGAGCTGGTGCTGACCTAGAGCGCGCCCGCCATGCGCTCGAGCACCTGAGTGAGGATCGCGCGCGAGGTCGCGAAGTTGATCCGCGCGTGAGTGCGCCCCTCGGGCCCGAAGTTGCGGCCATCGGAGAGGGCGACGCGCGCGCGCTTCAGGAAGAAGTCGTAGGGCGCTTCGGGCAGCCCGAGCGCCGCGCAGTCGAGCCAAGCGAGATAGAGTGACTCACCCGGGAAGTGCACCACGCCCGGGAAGCGCTGGCGCGCGAACTCGGCCAGGAAGCGGCGGTTGCCGTCCAGGTAGGCGAGCGTGTCGTCGAGCCAGGGCTGGCACGAGGTCCAGGCGATCTCGGTGGCGGCGAGCCCCAGCGTTCCCAGCCCGCCGCGCACGTGCGCGGGCACCTGCTTGAAGCGCTCCAGCAGCGAGTCACTCCCGAACGCGGCCACCGCGCAGCGCAGACCGGCGATGTTGAAGCCCTTGGTGGCCGAGGTCAGCGTGATGGTGCGCGCCTCGAGCTCGGGGCCGAGCGTGGCGAACGGCACGTGGCGGTGACCGGGGTAGACCAGGTCGCACTGAATCTCGTCGGAGAGCACGTAGAGGTCGCGCTCGAGCACGATCCGGCCGATGCCCTCGAGCTCCGCACGCGTGAACACGCGGCCGGTCGGGTTCTGCGGGTTGCACAAGAGGAGCACGCGCGTGCCCGAGTCACACGCGCGCCCCAGGCCGTCGAGGTCGAGCTCGTAGCCGCGCGGGCCGCGCACCAGCGGGTTGGCGACCAGGCGCTTGTGCGTCTCGCGCACCGCGTGGAAGAAGGGGGGATAGACGGGCGGCTGGAGCACGACGCCGGCGCCGCGTTCGCACAGCGTCTCGAGCGCGATGTAGATGCCTTGCACCACGTCGGACAGGACGACCACGCGCCGCGGGTCGACGGTCCAGCCGAAGCGCTCGAGCGCGCGCTTGGCGAACACCGTGGGCAGGCCGGCCGGCGTGGGGTTCTGCGGGTAGCCCAGGTCGTGGATCGCCACCCGCTCGGCGAGATACTTCGCGATCGGCGGCGGCAGCGGGAAGTCCATGTCGGCGACCCAGGCGGGCAGGACGTCGGGCGGGTAGTCCTGCCACTTCTCGCCGCGCCGGCGGCGCAGCTCCGCGAGATCGAGGTCGTCGTAGCTGCTCACGCGGGCGATTCTAACGACAGCCGCTCGCGTTGGCCGGTTCGCAGCCACACCAGCTCGAGGCGCGGCGGCGGCTCACTCGGGAAGAGCCGGGCGACGCCGCGCGCGTAGACCTCGAGCTGCGCGCGATAGCGGGTGCGCGCCGCGGCGTCGGGGCTGCGGTCAGTCTTGTAGTCGGCGACCACGAGCAGGCCGTCCTGCGGATCGCGGTACAGGAGGTCGAGCGTGCCCGCCCAGGTGCGGCCGGCGTCGTCGCGCAGCAAGAGCGGCAGCTCGCGGCCCAGCACGTCGACCTCGCGCAGCCGGCGCGGCAAGTCACTGGCCAAGAGCGACTCGAGCAGCGCGCCGGCCTCGCGCGCGACCTCCGGCTCCGCCAGGCCTGCCAGCCGGGCGGCGCGAGTCACGGCGCCGCGCAAGAGGCTGCGCGCGTGCTGGGCGTCCCTAAAGCTCCAGCGCTCGAGCACCTCGTGCAGCGCGGTGCCCACGGCCTGGGCGAGCTTCTGCGCGGAGACGACGCGCGACGGGAGTGAGTCGTCGCGCTCGCCGGGAACGAGGTCGTCGTCCTCGGCCAGGCCCGAGGGGCGGGCCAGCGGCGGAACGGCCGCGGCGCTCGCGCGCTGCGCGGCTGCGCGCGTGCGCTCGAGCGCGGCGAGCACGTCGGGCGCGGGAGGTGCCTGCGGGGTCGCGGCGCTGGTGTCGGGCTCGAGAATCTCGCGCTCGACCACCGCGGGGCTCTTCCAGCCCGCGACGAGCGCCCCGAAGCCGCCCGGGCGCCCCCTGTCCCTGCGCTGCGCCTCGGCGAAGACCAGGCGCTCGCGCGCGCGCGTGGCCGCCACGTACAAGAGCCGGCGCAGCTCGGCGTCGGCGTGGACTCTCTCGACCGCTTCGCGCTCGACCCAGCTCGACGAGCGCGCCGCTCGCGTGGAGATGGCGAGCACGCCACGCTCGCGCGACGACGCGAGCATGACTCCCTGTCTGTCTCCGCGTTCCGGCATCGTTCCGCGCGTCAGGTCGGGCAGCACGACCACGTCGAACTCGAGCCCCTTGGCGGCGTGGATCGAGAGCACGCGCACGGCGTCGGACTCGGGCACGGGCTCCTCGGACGCGCGGCGCTGCTCCTCGCGCTCGAGCGCAGTCACCAGGCGCACCAGGTCGCGGTCGGGCGCCGCGGCGGCGCGGGCCGTCAGCCGGTCGAGCAGCGCGGAGAGATCGGTCACGCGGCGCCAGCCGTCGCGGGCGGCCGCGTGCAACCCCAGAAGCGGTGTCTCGTCGCGCAGCGCGACCAGCACGCGGTCGACCGGCTCCGTGCGCACGCGCGCATGCCACTCACGGAGCCAGGCGAAGGCGCGCGCCAGGTTCGGCACGCTCTCGGGGTCGGTGCGCGCCGCCGTGTAGAGCCACGCGCCCTGGTTGCGCCCGGCATGAGTCGCGAGCTCCGCATCTGGCACGCCGCCGAGCGGCGAGCGCAGGAAGCCCACGACCGCGGGCGCGTCCGACGGGTTGGCGAGCGCGCGCAGCAGCGCAGTCACTTGCTGGAGCGCGGGCTCGCGGTCGGGCTCGTCCGGGCGTCCGACCCACACCGAGAGACCGCGGTCCTGCAGCGCGCGCACCCAGACGTGGGCGTCGGTGAGTGCGCGCATCAAGAGAGCCACCTGCCCCGGCCGCAGCCGGCCCGCGGCGGTCTCCGACACGATCCAGCCGGCGATCACGGCGGCCTCGACCCTGCGCGACTCGTTCGCGTTCGCGGCCTTGCCGATCGACCAGCGCTCGACGCACGGCGCGCCGGCGCGCTCGCGCCGGGCTTCCAGCCCGTCGTAGGTCACGTAGGCGTTCCGGGCGGAGCGATCGGCCTCGGCGGGTGGCTCGAAGCTGCGCCGGAAGAGCTCGTCCAGCGGCTCGAGCACCTCGGGCCGCGAGCGGAAGTTCGCGGTCAGCACGAGCCGCTCGCCGCGCTGGGAGAGGATGCGGCGGACCGCTTCCTCATAGGCCGAGATGTCCGCGCCGCGGAAGCGGTAGATCGCCTGCTTGGGGTCGCCGACCACGAACAGACTCCCCGGAGGCAGCGGCGCGCTCTCGCCGGCGGCGACCAGGAAGACGATCTCGTACTGCAGGGGATCGGTGTCCTGGAACTCGTCGAGAAACAGCACGCGGCAGCGCGCGGCGACCTCGTCGCGCACGCGGCGGTGAGTCAGGAGGAGATCGCGCGCCAGGGAGAGCAGCGCGTCGAACGGCAGGAGCCCCGAGCGCTTGGCCTCCGCCTGGACCTGCAGCGCGAACGGGCGCAGGAGCGCGAGCGCCTCGCCCAGCAGCGCGTCGTCGACCTCGCGCAGGCGCTCGAGGCGGGGGCGAATCTCCTTGGCGAGCGCCTCGGCCGTGCGCGCGCTCGCGCTGGTCGGAGTGTTTCCCTCGAGCAGGCCGCAGATGCCATTCACCCTCGAGTAGCTCGCGTTCGCGAGCGCCTCGCGAAACGCCGCCTCGCCCGAGCCGACGAGCGCTTCGAGTGGCGCGCGCGCGGCCGCGAGCCAGCTCTCCGGCCCGGGCGCGGCGGGCGGCTTCACCAGCTCCTCGATGCGGCCGAGTGACTCGCGTGCCCACGCGCCGAACACGCGCTGCATGTCGGGCAGCGGCGCGGCGAGCACGGCCTCGCGCACGGTGAACGCGGCCGCCGCCCGCGCGAGTGACTCGAGCTCGCCCAGGCCGAGCTGCTCCAGCACGCCCTGGAAGCGCTCGCGCCGGGCGCCGCCGACCCCTTCGGGTCCGGCCAGGAAGCGCTCCCACAGCTCGTCGACCAGCTCGTCGATGCGGTCGCCGGTGTCGACCTGGAATTCCGGGCCCACGCCCGACTCGATCGGGTAGCGGCGCAAGAGCCGCGCGCAGAAGCCGTGGATGGTCGTGACTTCCATGTCGGCGAGCGCGTGCACCGCGGCGCGCGCGCGCTCGGCGATCCGCTCCAGCGAGACACGCTCGCGCAGCCAGGCGAAGGCGCGGTCGGCCTCGCGCTTGCTCTCGAGCGCGGCCGGCGGAGTGTCCGCCTGGGCATGTGCGGCGAGCGCGACCAGGGCGGCCTCCAGCCGATGCCGCATCTCGGCCGCCGCCTTCTCGGTGAAGGTGATGGCGGCGAAGGCGTCGTGCGCCAGCTCGCGCTCGACGATCTGACACACCACGCGCTCGACCAGGAGACTCGTCTTGCCGCTGCCCGCGCCCGCGACCACGACCAGGTTCTCGTCGTAGCCGTGGGCGGCCCGGTCGCGCGCGGCCTGGTCGCTCATTCGCGGTCCTTGAGCTCGAAGTAGCCCCGCACCTGCTGCGCGGACTCGATGCGCGCGCGCGTCGGTGGGTGGCGGATGCGACACGCCACGGTGTAGTCGCAGAAGCGGCACTCCTGCTCCTGCGAAGTGGTCGGGAAGAGCCCGCGACCCAGGAGCTCGCCCAGCGCCGCGAGCGCTCCCTTCGAGAGCGAGTCGAGCTCGGCCAGGCTCCTCGAGCGCACCTTCTTGCGCTCGCCGTCGCGGTCGCGTTCCGGGCGAAGGGGTACGGTGAGCACCTCGGCCGTGACCTGCTCGGCGCCGCGCGCGCTGGCCACCATGCGCGCGTAGAGCGGGAGCTGCAGCGCGAGGCCGCGCTCGATGCGCGTGGGCGAGAGCGGCTTCTCGTAGGAACGGCCGGTCTTGTAGTCGCCGATGCGCGTCTCGCCGCCCTGGGTGAGCGCGATGCGGTCGACCTGGCCCCGCACCACGACGCTGCGCCCGCCGGCGTCGAGCGCCGCCCTCATGGGCTTCTCGAGCTCCAGGTCTTCGAGACCCGCGGGCAAGAGCACGGCGAGGTCGCGCTCGAGAAAGTCCACGAGCGCACGAGTCACCGTGCCGAGAAAGGCCGCCCACACGGTCGGGTGCCGCTCGGTCACGCGCTGGCGCCCGGAGTCCGCAGTCACCTGCTCCAGGATCGCGGGCAACGAAGCGCGTGCCCGGCGCAGCGCGCTCGCCGGATCGGTCCCCGGCTGCAGGAGCCCGGACTCCCAGAGCTGCCGGTACACCTGCTCGAGCGCCTGGTGCACGAACGAGCCGATCTCGTTGGCCTCGAGCTCGTCGGCGCCGGGTGACTCGAGCGCGCGCACGCGGAGGACGCGGCGGAACAGCGCGCGCAGCGGACACTGGCCGAGCTCTTCCAGCGTGGTCGCCGGCAGCTCTTCGGGCAGCACCAGCGCATCGCCGACCTCGCCGTCGTAGGGCAGCGAGTCGTCGCTCATGCGGTCCGTGCGAGTCACCAGCTCGAGGCCCGCCTGGAAGGCGGGGGGCCCGCCGGAGAGGTGCGCGGCGATCGCGCGCGCGTCCGGCGTGTGCGCGGCGCGCGCCAGCGCCTCTGCGGGCCGGGCATGGCTGGGCTCGGTTGCGCCCCAGGGAGTCACCGCGCCCTTCAGCGCGTCGCTGTGCGGCGCGACGAACGGCAGCGCGCGCAGCAGCGCGGAGGGACTCTGAATGCGGCCCTGTGAGTCCGCCTCGCAATAGGAGAGGGTCACGTGGTCGCGTGCCTGCGACAGCAGGAGCCCGAGCAGGAAGCGGTCCTCCTGCTCGGCGCGCCGAGTCACCGGCACGGGCCGGCGCAGACGCTCGCGCAGCCGCTCGCGCGCCGCGTCCGACAGGAGCGGGTCCTCGTTGACCGGCCGCGGCCAGGCGCCGTGCACGAGCCCGATCAGGAACAGGTGGCGGCAGGGCACGCCGCGCGCCTGGACCGCGTCGAGCACGCGCACGCCGCCCGCGTCGTCGGCGAAGGGCTGCTCGTTCGCCTCGCGCAGCGCGGCCTCGAAGGCGCGGTCGACCTCCTGGCGCGACGGCGCGCGCGGGTCACTCGCCGCGCCGCGCACGGCGTCGAAGGTGGTCAGGGCTTCGAGCGCCGCGCGCACGGCGGGAGGGGGCTCGCTCAGGAGCTGCGCGCCCACGCGCTCGAGACACTGCGCCGCAGCGGCGAACGTCGGGGCCGAGCCGAGCTCGAGTGCAGCGGGCACGAGCACGTCGACGGCGCGCACGAGCAGCGCGCGCTCCGGGCTGGCGGGGAGCGCCTCGAGCGCCGTGCGCCAGTCGATTTCTCCCCGCACCACGCCGCCGGTGCGCGCCGCGCGCTCCGCGGCCGCGGCCACGAGCGGCGCCAGGTCGGGCGCCGTGCGCACGCGGCCCGAGTCGAACAGCCGCACCATGGCCGCGCGCGGCAGATCGCGAGTCACCACGCGCGCGAGCTCGAGCCAGACCCTGCACGCGGGGTCGGCAACCTGGGCCAGCTCGAGCGAAGATGTGAAAGGGATCCCGTAGCCCGAGAGCGTCGCGGCGAGCCACGGGGCGTAGGGCTCGAGCGAGCGCGCCACGATCTGGATCTCGCCGGGCGCCACGCCGGCTTCGGTGATCAGCCGCAGCACCTCGCGCGCGACCGATTCGAGCTCCGCGCGCGGCGAGGACGCGCGGCGCACCGACAAGACCGTCTCGTCGACCGGCTCGCCCGGACCGAGCGCCGGCTGCTCGACCACCTCGACGGCCTCGGGCCGGAAGGCGAAGGGCCACTCCGCGCGCAGGCGCTCGCCGTAGTCACTCTGCCAATCGGGCTGGAAGAAGCGGAACGAGTCACCCGGGTACGATTCGGCGACCCGTTCGAGCAGGTCGCCCACCGAGCCCACGAGCTCGGTCGCGCCGTGCACCTCCACGCGCTCGAAAGCGCGCCGCGCCAGCCAGTCGCGCGCGCCGCGCAGCGCCAGGCGGAACAGCCCGACCCGGTCGAACAGCCCGTCCTTCTCGAGCTTCGCGAGCGCGCCCTCGTACGCCGCGTAGGCCGCCGCCAGGTCACTCGCGCCGCGCAGCGCGCTCGGCGGCACGCCTGCGTCGCGCAGGTCGCGCAAGGTCGCCGCGAGCGCTCGAGACAGGGCAGGGCGGTCCGCGAGCCGCTCTCCGAGCTCACCGCGTCCGCGCGCGCAAGCGGCGGCGAGCTCGGCGCTCGCCGCTTCGCCCAGCAGCGCGCGCACGGGCGTGTCGGTCTCGGCCGCGCAGCGCTCGGCCAGCCCGCGGAACGTGACGATCTCGCGCCCCAAAAGCGCGCCCGCCGGCGCCGCCGCGAGCGCCCGCGCGCGCCGCTCGCGCAACACGCGCGTCGACGCCGCGACCTCGAGAACGCGCTCCACCCCACTCACTCTGGGGTGGTTAGCGCACCTTGCGGAAGAACGCGCGGATGTCTTCGACGAGCAGCGCCGGCTCCTCGAGCGCGGCGAAGTGACCGCCCTTGTCGAACACGCTCCAGTGCCGCAGGTCGAACGCCGCCTCGGCCCACTTGCGCGGCGCCTTGTAGATCTCCTTGGCGAAGATCGCTCCGCCGGTGGGCACGTTGATCTTCTCGCCGGCCGGGCCGAAGCGGCCCTTGCGCATGGTCTCGCAGTACAGGCGCGTCGACGACGTGATCGACTGAGTCACCCAGTAGATCATCACGTTGGTGAGCAGCTCGTCCTTGGTGAAACGCGACTCCACGTTGCCCTGGCAGTCGCTCCAGGTGCGGAACTTCTCGACGATCCACGCCGCGAGCCCGGCCGGTGAGTCGTTCAGCCCGTAGCCCAATGACTGCGGCTTCGTGCCCTGAATCTGCTGGTAGCCGGTCTCCTTCTGGGTGAAGCTCCCGACCTCGCCCATCCAGGCCATCTCCTGGGGAGTCACTCCCTCCATCGGGTTCGCCGCGCCCGCGGGCGGCCCGGCGACCACCATGTTCATGTGGATGCCGGCGACGTGCTGCGGGTCGACCCGGCCGAGGTGCGCGGTGGCGATCGCGCCCCAATCGCCGCCCTGCGCGCCGTAGCGCGCGTAGCCGAGCTTCTCCATCAGCGCCTTGTTGGTCTCCGCGACCTCGCCGATGTCGAAGCCCGGCTTGCGCGGCGCCTCGCTCCAGCCGTAGCCCGGCATCGACGGACACACCACGTGGAAGGCGTCTTCGCGCTTGCCGCCGTGCGCGACCGGATCGGTGAGTGGCCCGAGGATCTTGTGGAACTCGAACACCGAGCCGGGCCAGCCGTGGGTGATCACCAATGGGAATGCGTTCGCCTCGCGCGAGCGCTCGTGGATGTAGTGCACGTCGAGGTCGCGCACGCGCGTCTTCCAGTGACTGAAGCGGTTCAGCGCCGCCTCGTGCACACGCCAGTCGTACTTGTCGCGCCAGTAACTCACCAGATCGCGGAGATACGACAGCTCCGTGCCGTAGTCCCAGGCTGCGCCGTCGAGCTGGTCGGGAAAGCGCGTGCGCCCGAGGCGTTGCTTCAGGTCCTCGAGCACGGCGTCGGCGACTTTGATCTCGAAGCGCTGCATGACTCTCTTCCTCCAGCGTCGGTGGTGCGCCATTCGAACATTCCGCGCGGTGCGGCCGCAACCGGCGTTGACAGCGTGACCGCGCAGGCGTAACAAGAAGGCGTCGGTCGCGGCCGAGGCAGGAGGCATGAGGGGCTCGCCTTCGCGGTCGGATCGGGTCTCGGCGAAGGACCGACGCACGGAAGCCGCGAAGCGAGCGAGCGGGTGCTCCGGCGACTCGGCCGGGGACGTCAAACCAAGCCAGGAGGGCCGGAGACGGTTTCTCCGACGAGGCGGCGCCAGGACAGCGGCGCATCATCCGCCGCGGCGCTGCGATGCTTCTCGCCGGTGTTCTCCGGTCGGAGTCCGGGCCACGAGCCCGACTGACTCACTCCTCGCGCAGGAAGTCCCGAGGCTCGAACGTTGCCGTCACCCGCGACCCTTGTGGAGTGACAACCCGCGAGCCTCGTGGAGTGATATGTTGGGCTCCACATGCGACACCTGAACTCTCCCGCGCTCGCGAAGCCGTCGGGCTACACCCACGCAGTCGAAGCCAGCGGCGGTCGCACCATCTACGTATCCGGCCAGGTGAGTCTCGACGCATCGGGCAAGCTGGTGGGCGGGCGCGACGTCGGAGCGCAGACGCGCCAGGTCTTCGAGAACCTGAAGGCCGCGCTCGGCGCGGCCGGCGCTTCGCTCGAGAACGTGGTGAAGATCACCGTGTTCATGACCGACCTCGCGGGACTCCAGGAGTTTCGCAAGCTGCGCAACGAGTACTTCCCGAAGGATCCGCCCGCGAGCAGCCTGGTGAAGGTGGCGGGGCTCGTGCTGCCGGAGCTCTTGATCGAGATCGAGGCGATCGCGGTCGTCAGCTGACTCGGGAAGCCTCAACGGAAGTCGTGCGAGCGCGGCAGCAGGTCTCCCATCGCGTCACCGTCGAGTCTCTCGAAGCGGCGTGCGCGCACGTGGATGACTCCGTCCTGGTTCTGGACCGGGCCCTCCACGAGCAGGATGCCCGCGGTCTGCACCACGGCGCGGTGGCGCTGGAACATGTCGGGCACCACGATCGCGTTCGAGGTGCCAGTCTCGTCTTCGAGCGTGAGGAACAGGAAGCCCTTGGCGGTGCCGGGCCGCTGGCGCACGATCACGGCACCGGCGATGCGCACCCAGCTGCCGTCGCGCGCGCCGCGCAGCTCGGCGGCCGAGAGCACGCCGCGCGCGCGCAAGCGCTCGCGAAAGTGACTCATGAGGTGTCCGCGGGTGGTGAGTCCGGTGCCGCGGTAGTCGGCCACGGTGCTCTCGAACGGGGTCATCTCGGCGAGCGGCGAGGGCGTGGCCGACGTGGCGCCCGAGAGCAGGCCGCCCGAAAGCGCCGCCACCTGCCACAGCGCCTCGCGCCGCTCGAGCCCGAGGCTGCCGCAGGCGCCGATCGACGCCAGCTGGTCGAGCTCGTCGCGGTGCAGCTCGGTGCGGTGTGCCAGATCGCCGAGTGACTCGAAGGGCGACTCGGTCGACACGCGCTGGCCCACGGCCTCGCGCAGGCCGTCCACGTAGCGCAGGCCCAGGCGCACCTCGCCGGCGTCGGTCACGAAACACAGCCAGTCGCTCTCCTGCACGTCGATCGGCAGCACCCGCACGCCGTGGCGCTGCGCGTCCTGGATCAGCGTGGCGGGGCTGTAGAAGCCGAGCGGCCACTGGTTCAGCATGGCGGTCAGGAAGCACGCAGGGTGGTGCGCGCGGATGTAGGCCGATGCGTAGGCCAGGAGCGCGAAGCTCGCGGCATGACTCTCGGGGAAGCCGTAGAGCGCGAACGAGCCGATCTGCTTCACGATCTCTTCCTGGGCGCCCGGCGTGACACCGCGCTGTGTCATGCCCGCGCGCAGCTTGCGTAGGGTCTCGCCCATGCGCTCGACCGAGCGCTTGAAGCCCATGGCGCGGCGCAGCTCCTCGGCCTCGCCGCCCGAGAAGCCGGCGATCGTCATGGCCATGCGCAAGAGCTGCTCCTGGAACAGCGGCACGCCCAGCGTGCGTTTCAGGATCGGCTCGAGGTCGGGGTGCGCGTAACTCACGGCTTCTCGCCCGGCGCGCCGCTTGAGATACGGCTGCACCATCTCGCCCGTGATCGGTCCGGGGCGGATGATGGCGACCTCGACCACCAGGTCGTAGAACGAGGTCGGCTTCATGCGCGGCAGGGTCGCCATCTGCGCGCGGCTCTCGACCTGGAACACGCCCGCGGTGTCTCCCGCCTGCAGCATGGCGTAGGTCAGCGGGTCGTTGGCGGGAATGCGGTCGAGGGCCACGTCGGCGGCGTCGTGCGCGCGCACCATGGGAATCACTTCCTCGAGCACCGCCATCATGCCCAGCCCGAGCAGGTCGATCTTGATGATGCCGAGGTCCGCGCAGTCGTCCTTGTCCCACTGAATGACCCGGCGGCCGGGCATGCGCGCGGGCTCGAGCGGCACCACCTGGTCGAGCCGGCCCTTCGCGATCACCATGCCGCCCGAGTGCTGCCCCAGGTGTCTCGGCAGATTCTGCGCCTCGTGCACCAGCCGCATCAGGTGCCGCACGCGCGGCGCGTCGGGGTGCACGCCCGCGTCGCGCAGCTGGCGCGCGAGCGCGTCGTGCTCGTCGGTGAACTCGTGGCGAGACACGAGCTTCGCCAGCCGGTCGATCTGCTCGGCCGCGAGCCCGAGCACCTTGCCCATCTCGCGCACTGCGCTCTTCGCGCGGTAGGTGATCACGTTGGCCGTCATGCCCGCGCCTGCCGCGCCGTAGCGCTGGTAGACGTACTGCAGGATCTCCTCACGCCGGTCACCCGACGGCAAGTCGATGTCGATGTCGGGCCACTCCCCGCGTTCCTCGGAAAGGAAGCGTTCGAACAACAGCTCGTAGCGCACCGGATCGATCGCAGTGATTCCCAGCGCGTAACACACGATCGAGTTGGCCGCCGACCCGCGCCCCTGACACAGCACGCCCCGTGCCCGGCATTCGCGCACCACGTCCCACACGATCAGGAAGTAGCCCTCGAGCGACAGCCGCCCGATGATGCCGAGCTCGTGCTCGAGCTGGAGGCGCGCCTTCTCGGGCACCCGGCCCGCATAGCGCTCGCGAGCGCCTTCGAACGCGAGCCGGCGGAGCAAGGCAGGGAGTGACTCGCCGCCCGACGGGAACTCGGGGAACTCGTAGCCGAGGTCCTCGAGCCGGAAGGCGCAGCGCTCCGCCACCTCCAGCGTGTGAGCCAGCGCTTCGGGCAGGTCCGCGAAGAGCTTCGCCGTCTCGTCGGGCGTGTGCAGGTGACGCTCGGCGTTGGGCAGGAGCAGCCGCCCCGCGTCTTCTAGCTTCGCGCCGTTGGCGATGCAGGTGAAGGCGTCGAGCAGGCGCTTGCCCGAGGGGAGTGCGTGGCGCACGTCGCCGGTGGCGAGTGCAGATACTCCGGTCGCGAGCAGGCGGCGGTTCGCGCGCTCTTCGTCCGGGTCGCGGTGTCGCCAGATCTCGCCGAAGGTCGAGCGCTCGCCGAAGACGGAGCGCGCGGAAGCCGCGAGGCCGGGCTCGCGGACTACCGCGATGAGCCCCTGGGAATGAGCACGCAGCTCCTCCCAAGTGACCCGGCTGTGCGGCTTCTCGACCCGCTCGTGCCCCAGCGTCAGCAGCCGGCACAGGTTCTTGTAGCCCGTGCGATCCTCGACGAGCAGAGTGAGTCGTCCCCCGTCGGGCGGCGGATCGGTCTTCCGGCGCCGCTTCTCGACGCCGACCAGGTGGATGCGCGCCCCGCAGATCGCGCGGATCCCGGCCGCCTTCGCCGCGCGGTGGAAGCGGGGCAGGCCGTACACGCCGTGCACGTCGGCGAGCGCGATCGCC
>DATKAO010000236.1 GCA_035498015.1 Myxococcota bacterium | reverse complement strand
CACCCACGCCCAGGCGCGCCGCGGCCCACGCCGGCAATGACAGACTGCGCGGTACGCGCAGCCACTCGCGCAGAGCCTCGAGTCCGCTCACCGTTCCCCCGATGTGCACCGTAGCAGGCACCCCCTGGATCCTCTACTTTGGCCATACCTCCTGAGCATCCACGCTCGAGTCGGAGTCCCGTGCGAGGCGGTCCCAAGAAAGTCCGCATCCTCCGAGCGCTGATCCGCGACCAGCCCGGCCACCTGGGCAAGCTCGCCCAGGCGCTGGGCGAAGTCGGCGCGAACATCGGCGACATCACGAAGCTGCGCGTCGCGGGTGAGTACACGGTCCGTGACTTCGAGGTGTACGTCGACGACGACGCCCAGCTCGACCGCCTGCGCGCGCTGGTGGCGACGCTCGACGGAATCACGCTCGAGTCGGTGCGCGACCCCGTGCTCGAGCTGCACCGCGCAGGCAAGATCCACATGCGCGCCACGGTGCCGGTCGACCGCATCGGCGACGTGCGCATGATCTACACGCCGGGCGTGGCCACGGTCTGCAACGAGATCCACGCCCACCCCGAAAAGGTCTGGGACTACACGGCGTTGGGCCGCACCGTGGCCGTGATCACCAACGGCACGGCGATCCTCGGGTTAGGAAACATCGGCGTGCACGCGGGTCTGCCGGTCATGGAGGGCAAGGCGGTGCTGCTCGACCGCCTCGCCGGTCTCTCGGGGATCCCGATCCTGATCCCGACGCGCGACGTGCGCACGTTCGTCGACACGGTGACTCAGATCGCGCCCTCGTTCGGGGCGATCCAGCTCGAGGACATCGCGGCGCCCGAGTGCTTCGAGATCGAGCGTCGCCTGGTCGAGTCACTGCCCATTCCCGTCATGCACGACGACCAGCACGGCACGGCCGTGGTGGTGCTGGCGGCGCTGCTCAACGCCACCGCGCTCACGGGCATTGCGCTTTGCGACCTGAACGTGGGCGTCGTGGGCCTGGGCGCGGCCGGGCTGGGCATCAGCCGACTGCTCCTCTCCTATGGCGTGAAGAAAGTCGTCGGCTCCGACATCAGTCACGACGCGATGCGCCGTCTGGAGGGGATGCGCGGCGAGGTCGGCGACCTCGCGCGGGTCATGGGCGAAGGCCAGGTCGTGGTGGCGACCACCGGCCGCCCGGGGCTGATCACGCCCGACCTCGTGCGCCCCGGTCAGATCGTGCTGGCGCTCTCGAACCCCGTGCCCGAGATCGACCCGCAGCTCGCCCGCGATTCCGGCGCGGCGTTTGCCGCGGACGGCCGCTCGGTGAACAACGCCCTGGGCTTCCCGGGTCTGTTCCGCGGCGCGCTCGAGGCGCGCGCGCGGCGCATCAACGACGCGATGAAGATCGCCGCGGCCAAGGTGATCGCGCAGTTCGCCGAGCCGGGGGAGCTCGTGCCCAGCATCCTCCACCCCGACGTGCACCACGCCGTGGCGGATGCCGTTCGTGAGACGGCCCTCACCTCGGGCGCCACCGAGTGACCCGCGGCCGCTTCGCCTGCGTGCTGCTCGCGGCCGCGGTCGCCCTGGCGCCCTCGGCTCCCACCAAGCCCAAGGCCGACCCGGCCGCCAAGCCGGATCCGAAGGCCAGCCCGGTCGACGCCGCGCCCGACGAGACCCAGGGCATCAAGACCCTGGCCAAGAAGACCGCCGACAAGCCGCCCGAGCTCATGCTCTCGATCGACTCACCCTCGAACGGCTCGGTGATCGGCGACCCGGCCGGCATGGCTTTCGTGTCGGGCAAGGCGCTCGCGCTCTACGGCGAGTACCAGACCTTCGACATCATCTTCGTGATCGACACCTCGGACAGCACGGCCGAGCCGTCGGGCGCCGACATCGACGGGAACGGCGTGGTCGGCGAGCGGCGGGGCGCGAAGTATCTCTCGGTGCTGGGGCGCGTGCTGCCGCTGCCGAACTCCGACAAGGGCGACAGCGTGCTCGCAGCCGAGATCGCCGGCTGCCGGATCCTGCTGAAGCAGCTCGACCCGCGCACCACGCGCGTGGGCGTGGTCTCCTTCGCGGGTGACTCGAACGCGCTGACTCCCGACGCACAGACCGAGGTCCCGCTCACCACCGACTACAACAAGGTCGAGCGCGGGCTCGACGCGATCTTCCGCCGCGGGCCAGAAGGCATGACGAACATGGTGAGCGCGATGAACCTGGCCACGATCGAGCTCCTGGGCACGCAGAGCGCGTACAGCCAGCGCCGCGAGGGCGCCAAGCGCGTGATCATGTTCCTCACGGACGGCCAGCCCACCCTGCCGCTCGAGGGCGCCACGCTGCAGAACGCCAAGATGGCGATCCAGCAGGCGGTGCGCGCGGCCAAGCTCGACATCCGCGTCGACACGTTCGCGATCGGCGAAGAGGCCCTGTCCGAGCCGGTCGTGGTGGTCGAGATGGCGCGTGTCTCGAACGGCGTGTTCACGCCGGTGCGCAACCCCAAGGACCTGCGCGCGGTGTTCGAGGACGTGAGCTTCTCGTCGATCGAGAAGCTCGAGGTGCGCAACAAGACTACGGGCAAGCTCGCCGACTACGTGGTGCCCAACCCCGATGGCACCTTCTCGGCGCTGCTCCCTATGAACGAGGGCAAGAACACGCTCGAGGTCTACGCGCGCTCGACCGACGGCACCGAGGGCCGGCGCGAGGTGACCGTGAGCTTCCTGGCGGGCGCCGAAGCGCAGGAGCTCAGCCCGCGCATGATGGCCCAGCGCAACCGGCTGCTCGAGAACCGGCTGCTCGACCTGCAACGGCGCAATATCGAGATCAAGGCCGACGCCGACGAGGAGACGCGCCGGCAGCTCAAGGTCGAGATCGAAGACGAGCGCAAGAAGGCGCAGGAGCGCTCCGAGAAGATGCGCCGCGAGGTCGAGGTCTCGGTCGAGAAGCAGAAGCAGGAGCAGGCGGCGCCCCCCCCGGACTCGCCGGCGCCGGAGGCGAAGTGACTCCGCTCAGGCTCGCGAGCGGGCGCTAGCTTTCCGCTTGCGCAGGAGCTCGCGGCGCTTGCGCATGTAGCGCTCGTAGGCACGCGGGCGCTTCTGGCGCAGGAACTCGACCAGCTCCTGCTGGCTGTGGAAGTAGTGCTTCCAGCCGGGCTCCTTGGTGGTGCGCTCGCACTCGAGAAACGAGAACTCCGAGCACACGCGCGGCCGCTCCTCGTAGATCGCGCAGGTCTTGGCGTCGGTCAGATGCCGGCAGCGCGTCTGGAACTCGATGAACCAGTCACCTTCCAAGTCGATGTACACGCCCACGTTCTCGTGCGTGAGATACCAGTGGATGTTCTCGTACTGCTGGAAGGTGGCCGGATCGTCGATCTGCGTGGCCACGTAGGTACAGCAGGCGCCGCAATCCGAGCACGGGTGCACCGAAGGCAGCGACACCAGCGGGAGCTCCAGCACGGGCGCGGTGCGGCGTGACTCGCTCACGCGCCCTCCGGGTCGGGGCGCGGGCGGCCGAAGAAGTCGCGCGGCAGCTCGAGCTTGGTGAACTGCTCGATCCGCTCCTGGCGCAGCGCGGCGAGCTCGCTCCAGTGACTCCCGCCCTCGAGCACGGCGCGGATGCGCTCGGGCACGGTGAGGTAGGGTGCCAGGCCCGGGCTCGCCAGCGCGCGCCGGCCGGCGAGCCGCGCGCCCAGCTCCGCGGTGCAGGCCTCCTCGAGCGCGAGCGCGGAGCGGACCACGGCGTCGGCCTCGGCGTCGCCCGGATCGCCCAGGCGGCGGCCCAGCTCGGGCAGCAAGAGCTCGGTCCAGGCGCGCTCGTCGAGCGGCCCGCGCGCCAGCTCGCCGGCGTCGAGCTCCGCCGGCTCGAGCTCGCCCATGCGCCGCAGCAGCGCCACGCGCTCGTGCTCGGCGCGCGCGATGCGCTCGCCCAGGCGCCGCCGGCCGAGCCCGGCACGCACCACCTCGAGCCGGTCGGCAGCGCGCGCGAACAGCCCCTGCGCGGGCTCGACCAGGCCCGGGTCCGGCGTCTCGCCCGACGCGCGCGCGCGCAGCCTCTCCCAGACGTGCGCGTTCAGGGCGATGCGCCCGTAGTGCACCGCCGCCCAGGTCGTCGGCCGCGCGCCGTCACGCAGCCCGAGTGTCTCCCAGAGCGCCACGAGCACGCGCTCGAGCGGCGAAGACAGTCTCGACCAGATCGCGGGCGTCGCGATCTCGTCCAGCGGGCTGGCCAGCGGCGCGCGAGTCTGTCCCGGATACACCGGGTCGGGCGGCGTGACGACCGGATACGCGGGATCGAGCGGAGAGTCCGAGAGCAGAGCGGTCGCGGCGAGCTCGGGCGGCATCGCCGCAATTTAGCTCAGCGCTGCGCGACGGCACCGTTGCCCGGTGATTCCTCCACGCGGTAGTGGCGGGCCTCGTCGAACATCTCGATCGGGCTCCACTTCGGGACCTGCGACAGCCGCACGAGCTCGTTGGTGACCACGCCGGTGGGATCGAGCACCCAGGGGTCGCGATGGTCCGAGTTCTCGAACCAGAGCGTGACCATGTGGTGCTGGCCGGTCTCCTTGTCGACCACGATCGAGCGGAAGATCTCGTCCTTCGAGAAGCCGAGCTTGCGCAGCACCAGGAACGTCATCAGGTCGAGCCCGTCGCAGTCGTCGCCGTCCTGGGCGATGACCTCGGACAGCGTGGCCCAGTGATCGACCTCGCCGTCCGGGATGTAGTGCCGGCGGCTCTCGTCCTGGATCCACGCCACCGTCTCGGCCGCGACCTTGCGCCGCAGCTCGTTCTCGAACGCCTGGTACTCCTCGCCGATCTTGGTGTCGGCGGGGGGCCGCTCGGCGAGCGCGAGCTGGTCGAGCTGGTTCCGGGACTGCCAGTTCTTGATCTTGGCGTTCCAGGGATCTTCGCGGGGTGACTCGACGAAGAAGTCGAGCGAGACCGGGGAGAGGAACGTCGCGTTCTGCGCACACGACAGAAACGCCAGTCCGAGCACGGCGACGGAAATGCCAAGGCTGCGCAAGCCGGGACTCCTGTGCTTTCGCGTTGCGATCGCGAACGCCCCTCCGGCTTTGGAATCGGCCCCGTGCGCAGTCGACTTGAGGTTGCGCGCACGTGCACGTACGACTCAGAAGTACAGGTCGACGCGTGCGAAGTAGAGCGGCGGGCGGCCGCCGTACTCGCCTTGGCCGTCACTCCCGCCATACACCTGCACGCCGGCCGAGAGCTCGAGGTCAGTGCGCACCGACCAGGTGAGGCTCGGCACCCACGCCTCGCTCGGCCCGTTCCAGTCGTGGATCCACAGCACGTTGCCGCGCAAGAGCGGAGTCAGGTCGTAGCCGAGCTCGAAGCCGGTCTGGTTGCGCGCGATGGTCTGGAACTGCGGCGTGGGCAGGAGCCGCTGCGCCAGCGCGAGCAGGCCGGCGTCGACGAACAGCGGCGCGGCGAGTGAGTCGGGCTTGATCACGTTCTGGTTGTAGAAGTGCTCGACCAGGCCGTACAGGCCCGTCCCGATCGGGAAGGTGTAGTCGAGCGACAGCACCGCCTGCAGCGTGGCCTTGCCCTGGAAGTGCCAGGTCTCGGTGAACTCGCCGCGCAGCGCCGCGTCGGCCAGGTTGGTCGAGAAGTCGAAGCCCGCGAGATAGTCGCGGTCGATCTTCGCCACCATGAGCGCGCCATCGACCTGCTGCTTCGACAGATCGAGCCGCAGCGCGCTGCGCGGGTGATCGCCGTGCTCTTCGGGCGCCACGATCAGCGATGCCCACAGGCCGTCGACGAGCCGCGCGCGCGCCTGCAGCGCGTCGACGCCCACGCGCTGGTCGCTTTCCACCGCGAGCGGCGGGATCGGGTTGAAGATGTCGGTCGGGTTCCAGAGCCGCGCGCGGCCCAGCGCGATGCGCTGCCGGCCGAGCGTGACGTCGAAGTCGTCGTCCTGGTAGCGCACCCAGCCCCGGTACAGGAGGTGGCGCCAGGTCAGGTCGGCCGAGTCGACCAGTGTCTGGTCGAGGTCGAGAAAGGTCGGCGCGCCCAGCGCCTCGGCTGCGCGGAAGGCGAGTGAGTCGCGGCCGCTGCCCAGGAAGAGCTCGTTGTCGTACACGAGCTGCCCCGTAAAGTGATCGCCGAAGCGCGCTTCGCCGCTGAGCCGGATGCGCGTGGTGGCGAGCAGCGCGGAGCGCAGCGGGATCGGCTGGTTGGGGTCGAGCGGCAGGTCGCGCACGTCGAGCTCGCGGTCCTCGGTGACGATCTCGCGCACCGCGGCCGTGAAGTCGAACTTCCAGTCACCGTAGTCGAGCTCGACGGCGCGCGCGGGCCGCGGGCAGAGCGCCGCCGCCAGCGCCAGCAGCGCCAGCCCGCGGCGAGTCACACCGCGCGCCGTTCGTCGCTCGCGATGCGCCCGTCCACGAGCCGGATCGTGCGCCGCGCCCGCGCCATGACCCGCGGGTCGTGCGTGCTGAACAGGAACGTGACTCCGCGCTCGCGGTTCATGCGCTCCATCAGGTCGAGCAGGTCTTCCGCGGTCTTCGAGTCGAGGTTCGCGGTGGGCTCGTCGGCCAGGACGATCTCGGGCTCCGAGGCGATCGCGCGCGCCACCGCCACGCGCTGCTGCTGGCCGCCGCTCATCTCGTTCGGGCGTTTCTCGGCGAGCGCCCCCAGGCCGACCTCTTCCAGCACGCGCCGCGCGCGCGCCCGGCGCTCGTCGTGGGGCGCGTGCTGCAGCAGCAGCACGAACTCCACGTTCTCGAGCGCCGAGAGCACGGGCACCAGGTTGTAGGCCTGGAACACGAAGCCGAGCTTGCGCAGGCGAAGCTCGGCGCGGGCGGCCTCGCGCATCTCGGTGGTGTCGAGGCCCGCCACGAGGATGCGGCCCGAGGTCGGCCGGTCGAGCGTGCCCAGCAGGTTGAGGAGCGTGGTCTTGCCCGACCCGGACGGCCCCGAGAGCGCGGAGAACTCACCGCGCTCGACCGCCAGGTCGACGTTCGAGAGCGCGACGGTCTCGATCTCGCCCGCGCGGTAGACCTTGGTCGCCTCGCGCGCCTCGAGCAGTGTCTCCCCCATGACTCCTCCTACACGTGCCGCAGCGCTTCGGCCGGGCGCAGCCGCGCGGCCTGCCAGGCCGGCCAGATGGCCGCGACGAACGCGGTCAGGAAGGCCAGTGCCACCGGTGAAGCGAAATCCGGCCGCTCCAGGTTCGGGTAGACGGTGGCGCCCGCACCCATCTGGGTGAGTCCCTCGGCGAACGCCGCGAGGTTCACGCCGTGGTGACCCATCCAGGCCACGCAGGCGGCGCCGATCGCCACGCCGAGCACGGCGCCGCCCACGGTCAGCAAGAGTGACTCGATCAGCACCATCCACACCAGGTCGCGCGCCGGCAGCCCGAGCGAGCGCAGCACGCCGAACTCGCGCATGCGCTCGTACACCGACATGAGCAATGCGTTGGCGATGCCGAACGCCATGCCCGCGAACAGCGTGGCGTAGGTGATCCACGCCGTACTGGTCATCAGGTCGAGGATCGCGGCCAGGCGCGGCTCGCGCTCCTTCCAGGTCAGCACCTCGACTGACTCGCCCGGGCGCACGGCTGGCAGCTTCGCCTGCGCGAAGGCGTAGAGCTCCGGTAGCCGGCGGGGGTCGTCGAGCGCCACCGCGAGCTCGTGCACCTGGTCGCCCAGCCCGAGCAGGCGCTGGGCATCGCCGAGCTGCAGGAACACCGTGCTCTTGTCGAAGGCGAGCGAGCCGCTGTGGAAGACGCCCGAGATGCGGAAGGCCGCCAGGCCGTTCTCGCCGGGCGCGTGCAGCACCAGCTTGTCGCCGAGCTTCACCCGCAGCGTGTCGGCGAGCTCGCCGCCGATGGCCGCGCCCGGCAGCGTGCGCGCGACACCGCTCGGTGTCGGCTCGGGGAAGCCGCCCGACGCGAAGGAGCGCGCGACCACCGATACGCGTGCCTCGCGCGCCGGGTCCACGCCCACCAGCGCCACGCGCGCGCTCTGGCGCGGGCTCTGCGCCAGCGCGTCGCCCAGCACGCGCGCCGACACCCGGGCGCCGGGGAAGGTCTCGAGCACCGCGCTGAGCTGGCGCCCGCCGTCGGCCAGCGTGCGCTCGACCTCCGGGTTCGCCTGGTAGCCCGCCGCGTGCACGGCCAGGAGCGCCAGCTTGGTCGATACGGCGGTGTCGGCGATCTGCCGCACCCAGCCGTGACTCCAGCCCACGAGCACGAGACAGGCGGTGAGCCCCACCGCGATCGCCGAGATCACGATCGCGCTGCGGCGCCAGCCGCGCAACAGGTTCCGCCAGGCGATCCGGAACAGCGTTCCCATGACTCCCCTACGTCGCGCGCAGCGCGTCGACCGGCCGGCCGCGGGCGGCGCGCGCGGCCGGGATGACCGCGGCGAGCACGCCGATGCCGAGCAGCACGAGCGGCAGCGCCACGAGCTCCGAGCGCGCGAAGCCGAACGAGATCACCGGCTCGATCCCGAACACCTTGAACGACTCGACCATGTCGGGGCGCTCGACAGAGATCGGGTGGTTCTCCATGTACAGCACGCCCGGGATCCCGAGCCCGAAGCCCGCCGCGATCCCCACCAGCGACAACAGCAGTGACTCGAGCACCACCAGCCCGAACACCGCGCGCGGCCGCAGGCCGAGCGCGCGCAGCACGCCGAACTCGCGCACGCGCTCGAAGACCGACATCAGCACCGTGTTGAGCAGGCCGAACGCCACCACGATCAGCAAGAGCGCGTTCTGGAACCAGTCGCCCACGTCGCCCATGCGGATGAACTGCACGAGCTCGGGCACGAGCGCCTGCCAGTCCAGGACCTCGTAGCGGTCGGCCGGAAACGCGCCGGCGAGCCGGGCGCCGATCCGCGGCAGGTCCTTGGTGTCGCGCGCGAACACCGCCACGTGCGAGAGACTCGCGCCCGCCTGCAGGAAGTCCTGCAGGTCGGCGAGCCCCGCGATCGCGCCGTAGCCGTCGAGGTCGTCGCTGCCCACGTGGAAGGTGCCGGTCACGCGGAAGCGGTCGGCGGCCTGTGACCCGTAGGCGTCGGCCGAGACCACGATCACGGTGGCGCCGACCGCCACGCCGAGGTTCCTGGCCAGCAAGTCACCCAGCGCGATCTCGCGCGCGCCGCGCGGCGGCGCGCCGTCGCGCACGGAACCGAGCAGGCGCGACAGCCGGGCCTCGCGCGCGACGTCCAGCCCGAACAGCGCCACGCCGCGGCCGGTGGCATGCTCGGAGTCGGCCGAGATCAGCCCGAACGCCTCGAGCCGGGGCGCCCAGCCCGCGTCGGGCAGCCCGTCGAGCGCCTGGACCTGCTCGGGCGCGAGCACCAGCGCGTCGTCGAGCGAGCGCGAGTCGCGGTAGCCGCGCAGGCTCACCTGGAAGTGACCCGGATACAGCCCGACCGCGTTCGCGACCCAGCGCTTCTGGCTGCCCGCCGAGACGGCGAGATTGGCGAGACACAAGAGCGTGGCGAACGCGGCCGCCGCGACCGTGAGCGCGGTGCGGCGCCGGTTGCGGAACAGGTTGCGCCAGGCGATGCGCAGCAGCATCAGCGCGCCGCCTCCGAGTTGCGCAGGTTCTCCTGGGTGAAGATGCGGTCGTCGAGCTTCTGGTCGAGCGTGGCCTCCTCGAGCGTGACCTTCGTGGAGTGACCCGGCTTGTCGAGCGGAGTCATCTCCCACATGTGCGGCAGCGGGCGGCCCTGCACCTCGCGCACGTCGGAGAAGTGCATCCGGCGCAGCTCGGTGTAGTGGCCCTTCTCGGGCTCGTCGTAGTAGACGAAGAGCAGCGGCGCGAGG
>DATKAO010000235.1 GCA_035498015.1 Myxococcota bacterium | reverse complement strand
GGACCGCAGATCCGCGAGGTGCATGTAGTAGTCCCCGTGCGCGAGCAGCGCGTCTCGCAGCGGGGCGAACACGCCGGGCTCGTTCGGGCTGAAGTGGTCGGAGAACACGAGGTCGAGCGCCGCGCGCGTCTCCGGCTCGTTGTCGTAGTGCCAGTACGGGCTGTACCAGCCGCGGCTCTCCGCGACCTGCTGCGCAGTCAGGCCGAACAGGAACAGATTCTCCTCTCCCGCCTCCTGCGCCATCTCGATCGTCGCCCCGTCGCGCGTCCCGATCGTGAGCGCCCCGTTCATCATGAACTTCATGTTGCTGGTGCCACTGGCCTCGTAGCCCGCGGTCGAGATCTGGTTCGAGACGTCGCTGGCCGGGATGAGCCGCTCGGCGAGTGACACGCAGTACTCGGGCACGAACAGAACCTTGAGGCGGCCGCGCAGAGCTGGATCGGCGTCGATCGTCGTGGCCAGGTTGTTCAACAGCTTGATGATCAGCTTCGCGAGGTGGTAGGCGGGGGCGGCCTTTCCAGCGAAGACGAAGGTGCGCGGAGGCATGTCGAGCTTGGGATTCGCGCGCAGACGGTCGTACAGGACGACCACGCGCAGCGCGTTCAGGACCTGGCGCTTGTACTCGTGGATGCGCTTCACGTGACTGTCCACGATCGTGTCGGGATCCAGTGACTGCCCCGACGCCGTACTGAGCCAGGCGGCCAGGCGCGCCTTGGACTCCCGCTTCGCCTTGCGGAAGGCGTCGCGCAGACCCCGATCGCCGGCGAGAGGCGCCAGCTTGGCGAGCTGGGTGAGATCGGTGATCCAACCGTCGCCGATCGCCTCGGTGATGGTGCGCGCCAGCGGAGGGTTCGCGAGCAGGAGCCAGCGGCGCGGTGTGACGCCGTTGGTCTTGTTGTTGAAGCGCGCAGGGAAGAACTCCGCGAAGTCTCTCACGGTCGTGGTACGCAAAAGCTCGGAGTGGATCGCAGATACACCGTTGGTGCTGTGCGAGCCCACGATGGCCAGATGGGCCATCCGGACGTGTCTCTCCGCACCTTCTTCGATCAGGCTCATCCGGTCCGCGCGTCCCTCGTCTCCCGGGAAGCGCGTGCGCACTTCTTCGAGCAGTCTCCGGTTGATCTCGAGCACGAGCTCGTAGTGTCGCGGCAGGAGCACTTGGAAATAGCCGAGGGGCCACTTCTCGAGCGCCTCGGGCAGCAGCGTGTGATTCGTGTAGGCGAGCGTTCGCCGGGTCAGGTCCCAGGCCTGATCCCAGCCGAGCCGAGCTTCGTCGAGCAGGATGCGCAGCAGCTCCGGCACGGCGAGGGCCGGGTGAGTGTCGTTGAGCTGGAGCGCCACCTTCTCGGAGAACGTGCTCCAGTCGGCGTTCGTCTTGCGGAAACGCCGGATGATGTCGGCGAGTGAGCACGCGACGAGGAAGTACTCCTGCACGAACCGCAGCGCCTGACCCCGGACGGTGGAGTCGTCGGGATACAGCACGCGAGTGACCGATTCGGCCAGGAGCGTATCGGTGAGGGCTTCGATGAACTCGCCCCGGCCGAAGCGCTGGAAGTCGAAGTAGTCCGGCGCAGCGGCGGCCCAGAGCCGCAGCGTGTTCACGGTCTTGCCGCCGTAGCCCACGACCGGCCGGTCGAAGGGGATGCCGATCAGAGTGGCAGGGTGCCCGGGGACGATTTCGAGACGCCCGTCGCGCATCACGAACGAGCAGCCGAGCTTCACCTCCACCCGCTCGTTCAAGCGCGGGACTTCCCACGGGTCCTGGCGGCGCAGCCAGTTGTCGGGCTGTTCGTGCTGCCAGCCGTCGCGGATCGACTGGCTGAAGATTCCGTATTCGTACCGGAGCCCATAGCCCATCGCGGGAAGCTGCAGCGTCGCCATCGAGTCGAGGAAGCACGCCGCGAGCCGACCGAGTCCGCCGTTTCCGAGTCCGGCATCGGGCTCCTCTTCTTGCAAAGCGAGCCAGTCGAGACCCTTCTCGTGCGCAACCGGAGCCACCAGGGGAGCGAGCAAGAGGTTTGTGACGTTGTTGGCGAGCGAACGGCCGATCAGATACTCGAGCGAGAGGTAATAGATCCGCTTGGGGTTCTCGCGCTCGTAGGCCTTCTCGGTGAGGATCCAGCGCTGCGAGAACACGTCGCGGGTCGAGCGCGCGATCGCCTCGAACCGATCGCGCGGCCCGGCCTCTGCGACGTCCAAGACCTCATCGAAGGTGAGGTGACGCTCGTAGAGGGCGTCGTCGCTCCCACTGAAATGGATGGGGCCGCACCCGTACTGCGCGATCAGCCTCTCGAGCGCGCCGGGCTCCGGTATCTCGCCAGCGGTCCGCTTCCTCTTCCGAGTCGTCATGTCGTCTCTCTCCTCTCTGGGCGCCACTCTCGCTCTCGTGCGAGCGGCAGGACGAGAATCGCGATCGAGCGCGGCTGGGCGGCATAGCTCGACTCCGCGATGTGCGGCGCCTCGTCCCACGGGAGAATGTCCTCCGGTGACTCGAGCGAGGTGTCGAGCCAGCGCCGCCATGCGCCCGCCTCTCCGGCGGCCGGCAGCTCGAACCGGAGCGGCTCCCAGTAGGCGTTGAAGATTCCGTGCAGCCGGAAGTTGCCGGAGAAACTCGTGATCGTGGTGGCCAGTGAGTGGGAGTGATCGCTCCAGTCGGGCCCGGCGAGGGCGACACCGTGCCATTCGATGCGCGCGAGCCTCAGGAGCTCGCTGAGGGTCACCCGCGGCGCATCGAGCACGACGTCTCGGCGCATGCGGAACGCGAGGAGCGACCGGACGAAGCGGTGTACGTCTCGGTGCCGTTCGAGCAGCGTCCAATCCAGCCAGCTGATCTCGTTGTCGTGGCAGTAGGCGTTGTTGTTCCCCCGCTGGCTACGCCGCATCTCGTCGCCCATGGACAGCATCGGACTGCCCACCGAGACCAGGAGGAGGGTGAAGAAGTTTCGGATCTGGCGACGGCGAAGGGCCTCGATGGCCGGATCCTCGCTCGGCCCCTCGGCGCCGCAGTTCCAGCTCGCGTTGTCGTCGGCGCCATCGCGGTTCTGCTCCCCGTTGGCCTCGTTGTGCTTGCGGTCGTAGGAGACGAGGTCCTCGAGCGTGAAACCGTCGTGGCAGGTGACGAAGTTCACGCTCTGCTCCGGCTCGCGCTCCTGGTGACCGTAGAGGTCCGGGCTGCCGAGAAGCCTCGCGGCCAGCTTCTGCACCATTCCCGGCTCGCTCCTGAGAAACCGGCGCGCATCGTCCCGGAAGCGCCCGTTCCACTCGTGCCACGCGTCACCGACGAAGCTGCCCACCTGGTAGAGGCCCCCGGCGTCCCACGCCTCCGCGATCAGCTTGGT
>DATKAO010000234.1 GCA_035498015.1 Myxococcota bacterium | reverse complement strand
TGGTGGGCGGAGTCGCCGAACAGGAGCTCACTCGCCTTCGCGCGCTTGAAGTACAGGTGCGGCGCGGCTTCCCAGGTGAAGCCCATGCCGCCGTGGATCTGGATGTTGTCGGCTGCGGCGTGGAAGTAGGCCTCGGAGCAGTAGGCCTTGGCGAGCGCGGCGGCTTCGACGAAGTCCGGCTCGTTCGCCGCGGCGATGAACAGGGCGTTCGCCGCGGCGGACTTCGCCATCTCGACCGAGACCAGCATCTCGGCGCACTTGTGCTTGATGGCCTGGTAGCTCCCGATCGGGCGGCCGAACTGGAGCCGGCTCTTCGCGTACTCGGTCGCCAGCTCGAGACACTTCTGCGCCCCGCCGACCTGCTCGGCCGCTAGCGCCGCGCACACGAAGGCCAGCGTGCGCTCGAACTGCGCCGTCTGGTCGCCGCTCGAGATGCGGGTCGCCGGCGTGTTCGCGAAGCGCACGCGCGCGAGCTTGCGGGTGAGATCGAGCGGCGGGATCGCGCTGCGCGAGAGACCGGCCGCGCCGGCGTTCACGCGCAAGAGCTCGAGACCCGCGTCGCTGCGCGCCACCACCAGGAGCACGTCGGCGGCGAGCCCGTCGAGCACCAGCGTCTTCTCGCCGTCGAGCGTGACGTTCGGGCCGGCGCCCTTGGCGCGCAGCGTGATCCCCGCGAGATCCCAGCGGCCGTTCGGCTCGGCGTGCGCCACGCTCACGATCGACGCCCCCGAGGCGATCTTCGGCAGGAGCTCCTTCTGCGTGACTGCGTCGGCGCAGGAGAGCAGGGTCTGCGCCGCGAAGACCGAGGTGCCCAGGAACGGCGCGCACAGCAGCGCGCGGCCCATCTCCTCCATCGCGATCAGGAGCTCCACCGCGCCGAAGCCCGCGCCGCCGTGCTCCTCGGGGATGATCAGGCCGACCAGGCCGAGCTCCTCGGCGAGCTGCTTCCACACGTCGGGCTCGAAGCCGCGCTCGCTGACCATGGCCGCGCGCACGGCCTTCTCGTCGGAGCGCTTGGCCAGAAACGCGCGCAGGGTCTGGCGCAGTGACTCGTGCTCATCGGTGAAGACGAAATCGGCAGGCATGTCTCCCTCGCTCCCTCTAGCGCAGCGCGCTCACGAGCGCGGCACGTCCTTCCACGGCACGTCCTTGTCGACGCGCGGGTCACCGGGCAAGCCGAGCACGCGCTCGCCCAGGATGTTCTTCATGATCTCCGAGGTTCCGCCCTCGATCGAGTTCGCGCGCGAGCGCAGGAACTGATACTTGGCGAGGCCCTCGAGTGACCGGCTGTCGAAGCCGCTCTGGCGCAGCTCGTAGCCCGCCTCGAACGCCAGGCCGTCGGGTCCGAGCACGTCGATCGCGAGCTCCCACAGGCGCTTGTTGATCTCGGCCTGCGCGAGCTTGCCCACCGAGCCTTCGGGCCCGGGGTTGCCCGAGCGCTGCGCCGCGCGCGCGCGCTGGTTGGTGATGCGCAGCAGCTCGTTGTCCATCCACGCGCGAGTCACGCGGTCGCGCAGGATCACCTCCTGGGCGGCGGACAGCGCGCCCGGCTTGCGCTTCTGCCACAGCTGCACGACCTGCGAAATCGCGCCCGCGCCCTTCTTCTTGGCGCCGCCGCCGCCGATCGCCACGCGCTCGTTCATGAGCGTGGTGATCGCGACGCGCCAGCCCTGGCCTTCCTTGCCGAGCATGTTCGCGTGCGGAATGCGCACGTTGTCGAAGAACACCTCGTTGAACTCGGCCTCGCCGGTGATCTGATACAGCGGCCGCACGCTGACTCCCGGCGTCTTCATGTCGACGATGAAGTACGAAAGACCATCGTGCTTCGGCACGTCCGGGTTGGTGCGCACGACCAGCATGCCCCAGCTCGACAGGTGCGCGACCGAGGTCCACACCTTCTGGCCGTTCACGATCCAGTGGTCACCGTCGCGCACGGCGCGCGAGGAGAGACCCGCCACGTCGGAGCCGGCGCTGGGCTCGCTGAACATCTGACACCAGATGTCCTCGCCCGAGAAGATGCGCGGCAAGTGGTACTTCTTCTGCTCCTCGCTCGCGTACGTGAGCACCGTGGGCATGCCCATACCGATGCCGATCGTCGCGACCAGCGGGTCGTGGTGCACGACCTTCGAGTGTTTCGCGATCTCGTCGTACACGGTCACCTGCTGCTTCGGGCTGATGCCCAGGCCGCCGTGACCCACCGGGAAGTGCACCATCGCAAGTCCGTGCTCGAACTGCTTGCGGCGGAAGGTGATCGAGTCGGTCCTCTCCGGGTGCACCTCGGCGAGCAGCTTGCGTACGCGCTCGCGCAGCTCGGCCTCGGGCATCTCGCGCAGATCGGCCATGGGGTCTCCTTCGGAAAGGGAGCGCCATTGTACGCGGACGGACAGGGGCAGATCCGGGTGCCCGGCCAGGCTGGCACCGGCCGCGATTGAGGCAAGCCGCCGCGCTCTGCCGCGAATGACCCCACCTGCAGCTGTGGCGCCGGGCGCGAGCGCCCCTCGCGCGGTATGGCCGTTGCACTGCCGGCCGCGCCGGAGGCAACGGATGACGGAAGCAGGGGACGACGAGACCTACGACATGGGTGTGGTGCGGGGCTTCGCGCTCTCCGCGCTCGTCTGGGGCATCGTCGGCATGGCGGTGGGGCTCGTGATCGCGTTGCAGCTCGCCTGGCCGCAGCTCAACGTCGGTCCGTACTTCCACTTCGGGCGCCTGCGGCCCGTGCACACCAACGTCGTGATCTTCGGCTTCACGCTCGGCGTGGTGTTCGCGGGCAGTTACTACGCCGTGCAGCGACTGTGTCGCGCGCGCCTGCCGTCAGACTTTCTCGCGCGCCTGCATCTCTGGCTGTGGAACCTCACGCTGGTCGCAGCGGGAATCACCCTGGTACTGGGTCACACCAGCTCCAAGGAGTATGCCGAGCTCGAGTGGCCGCTCGACATCGCGGTCGTCGTGATGTGGGTCATCTACGGCGTGAACTTCTTCGGCACGATCGCGCGCCGGCGCGAGCGCGGCCTGTACGCAGCCCTGTGGTTCTTCGGCGCGACCGTGATCACGATCGCGATGCTCTACATCTTCAACAACCTCGAGCGCCCGGTCAGTCTCTGGAAGTCGTACTCGATCTACGCGGGCGTGCACGACGCGAACATCCAGTGGTGGTACGGACACAACGCCGTCGGCTTCGTCCTGACCACGCCGATCCTGGGCCTCATGTACTACTTCCTGCCGCGCCAGGCCGAGCGCCCGATCTACTCGCACCGGCTCTCGATCCTGCACTTCTGGTCGCTGATCTTCGTGTACATCTGGGCGGGGCCGCACCATCTCCTGTTCTCCCCGCTGCCCGACTGGACTCAGTCGTTGGGCACGGCGTTCTCGATCATGCTGCTGCTGCCCTCGTGGGGCGGCATGCTGAACGGGCTGCTGACCCTGCGTGGCGCTTGGCACCGCGTGGCCACCGACCCGATCCTCAAGATGTTCGTCGTGGGACTCACCTTCTACGGCATGAGCACCTTCGAGGGGCCGATGATGTCGATCAAGACGGTGAACGCGCTGTCGCACTTCACGAATTGGACGATCGCGCACGTACACGCGGGCGCGCTGGGCTGGGTCGCGCTCACCTGTTTCGCGACTCTGTACTACCTCGTGCCACGCCTGTGGCACACGCAGATCTGGAGCCAGCGGCTGGTCGAGACGCACTTCTGGGTGGCCACGCTCGGAATCGTCCTCTACGTGACTCCCATGTGGATCTCGGGAGTCACTCAGGGGCTGATGTGGCGGGCCGTGAATCCTGACGGGAGCCTCACCTACACGTTCGCCGACAGCGTGGCGGCGATCCGCCCCTACGACATGATTCGCGCCGGTGGCGGCGCGATCTTCCTGACGGGCGCGCTGCTCATGTTCTGGAACGTGATGATGACGATCCGGCAGGGCTCGAGCTCCGTGCCGGAGCCGATGGCCGTCCCGGCTGCGGCCGTGGAAGGACGCTGAGATGGCCTTCGAGTGGCATCGCAGGCTCGAGAGCAACGCCGTCTTGCTGTCGATCCTGACCTTCCTGGCGGTGGCGGTGGGCGGGCTCGTGCTCTTGATCCCGCCGCACTTCCTCGCGGGCACAATCGAGCCGATCGCCGGAGTCACTCCGTACTCGCCGCTCGAGCTCGAGGGACGCGACATCTACATCCGTGAAGGGTGCAACGTGTGTCACAGCCAGGAGGTCCGGCCCTTCAAGACCGAGACCGACCGCTACGGCGCGTACTCACTCGCCGGCGAGGGCGTGTACGACCGCCCGTTCCTGTGGGGCTCGCGCCGGACCGGACCCGACCTGGCGCGCGTCGGGGGCAAGTACCCGCCATCGTGGCACTGGCTGCACTTCCACAACCCGCGCGACGTGGAGCCGCGCTCCAACATGCCTGCCTTCGCCTTTCTGGCCGAGCGCGAGCTCGACCTCTCCGACACGGGCCGCAAGCTCGAGGTGCTGCGTTCGCTGGGTCACCCGTACAGCGACGCCGATGTCGCGGGCGCCGAGGCCTCGGCGCGCGCGCAGCAGGCGGAGATCGCCGCCAAGCTGCGCGCGGCCGGGATCGCCCTGACTCCCGTCCAGGAGCGCTGCGAGACCCTTGCGGTCATCGCCTATCTCGAGACGCTCGGACGCGCCGTCCGCGGCCAGAACGCCGCCGAGCTCGCGGTGGGTGGAGGCGCGCAATGAGTGACTCGGACCCCGAGATTGCAGAGCTGCCGCTGCCCGATCGGAGCCCTCGCGACGGAATCGGCGAAGACGACCACCCGATCCCGCTCTGGTTCAACGCCGCCTGGGCGGCCACTTGGTTGATCGGGTTCGGCTACATCGTCTGGTACCTCGTGCTCTCCGACTGGTCGGCGCGCGGGCAGTGGGCCGCCGAGGTCGCGGCCGCGCGTGCCGCGGCCCCGGTGCACGCGCCGCCTCCGCTCCAGAACCCCTACAAGGGCGACGCCGCGGCGATCGCGGATGGCGCGCAGACCTTCGCCACGATCTGTTCTGCGTGTCACGGCCCAGAAGCGCACGGACTGGTCGGGCCCTCTCTGGTCGACCCGTACTGGAAGTACGGCGGGAGCGACGCGGAGCGCTTCACGTCGGTCACCGGGGGCCGGCCGGGTGGAATGCCTCCGTGGGGACCGCAGCTGGGCGACGAGAAGATCTGGAAGGTTCTCGCCTACGTCGACTCACTTCCCAAGGTGGGTCACTCGGAGTTCGGCGCGCCCGACTACGTTCCGCCGGCGCCGCCGGCGCCCTGAGTGCGTCGTGCTGGACGCTCGGCCGGTCCGGGGCTTCTTCCGCACGCTGCGCACGCGCGTCGACGCGCTGCTGATCGCCATCCTGTTCGTCGTGCCGTGGCTCGAGCTCGCGGGCGAGCCCGTGCTGCGCTTCGACGTGCCGCACCGGCGCTTCCACGTGGGCGGGATCGTGATCTTCCCGGGCGAGCTGGTGTTTCTGTGGCTGCTCGTGATCGGCCTGGCGCTCGCGCTGTTCTTCTTCACGGCGCTCGCCGGCCGGCTGTGGTGTGGCTGGGCCTGCCCGCAGACGATCTTCTCCGACCTGTTCGCGGGCGTCGCCCGGCGCATCCAGGGCTGGCGTGGCTCGAAGCCGCCCGCAAGAGTGAGTCGCGCGCGCGTCGTGGCGACTCACCTCGCCTGGCTGGCGATCTCGGCCGTGATCGGCTTTCACCTGGTCGCGTACTTCGTGTCTCCGCGCGAGCTCGCGGCGGCGTTCGCCCGGGCGAGCGCGACGCCGACCGAGCTCGCTTTCCTGGCGGTCGCGAGCGCCGTCGCCTATCTCGATTTCGCCTGGGTGCGCCAGACCTTCTGCAAGTACCTGTGCCCCTACGCCCGCTTCCAGAGCGTGCTGTTCGACCGCGAGACGCTCGTGGTCGCCTACGACCCGGCTCGAGGCGAGCCACGCGGCAAGCGGGGCAAGACCTCGGGTGACTGCGTCGACTGCGGACTGTGCGTCGCGGTGTGCCCGACCGGGATCGACATCCGCCAGGGGCTGCAGCTCGAGTGCATTGCCTGCACTCAGTGCATCGACGCCTGCGATGGCGTCATGGCGAAGCTCGGGCGTGCGCCCAAGCTGATCGGCTACCGGGCGTCGCTCGGGCGTCGCGTCCGGTGGCTGCGCCCGCGCGTCGCCCTCTACGGCCTCGCGCTGTGCGCCGTGGTGGCGGCTCTGGCCCTGCAGCTCGCCCGGCGCGTGCCCTTCGAGGTCTTCGCGAGTCACAACTCGACCAGCCTGTACTCCACGCTCGCGGACGGTCGGCCCGCGAACTCGTACACGCTGCGGGTGGAGAACCGCGACCGCTGGGCGCACCGCTTCGCGCTCGCGCTCGAGGCGCCCTCCGGCTTCGATCTGCTCGTCGGCGCGAACCCGATCGCAGTCGAGCCGCTCACGAGCCTCGAGCTGCGGGTCTTCGTGGCCGGACCGCGAAGCGCTGCGGCGAGTCAGCCGCAGGAGATCTGGTTCTCGGTCGCCGACACCGAGCGCGCGGCGCTGCTAGTGCGCCGGCGCGCCACCTTCTTGACGGCCGCAACGGGAGAGCACGATGGCCACGACGAGCATTGAGCACATGGCGCGCCGCTGGCCGGTCGGCCTGGCACTCACGCTGGGCGTGGGGCTCGCCGCGTCGCTCGCGTTCCTGGTGGTCGCGGCGAGTCAACCCCCGGACCGGATCAACGCCGACACCTGGCGCGCGGGCGATGAGTTCAACGCGGCGCAGGCGGCGCACGCG
>DATKAO010000233.1 GCA_035498015.1 Myxococcota bacterium | reverse complement strand
ACGAGTGGGATCGCAGCCGGCGAAATTCCGACGACGATCGCCCGACCCATCACTGACTGACCGGATGATCAGCGGTCACACGGGCGTTTCGTCGGGCGACGAAACCGACGACCCGAGAAGCGACGGGTCCTGCGACGTTTCGGTCGCAGGACCCGTTGCAACACTCGCTGGATTTTCTCTCCGACCGCGGGGAAGCGATGGACACTCAGCTTCTGCACTCGCTGTCGACTACAAGCTGCTGATGCTCCGCCCCGAACCTTCGGTAGGCTGGCTCAGATCTCCCCGCTCGCTCCGCCACCGACGGGCGGATTCTATTTTTCGTCGAGCAGCGCTGTCAATCTGCTTGCAGCGCGGCCACGAGCTCCACGTGGTGAGTCTGCGGCAGCGCGTCGAGCAGCACGAGCCGCGCGATGCGAAAGCGTTCCCCGATGCGCACGAGATCGCGCGCCAGCGTCGAGGGATCGCACGAGACGTACACCACGCGCCGTGCACTCGAAGCTCCGATCGCCTCCGCGACCGACGCGTGACAGCCGGTGCGCGGCGGGTTGAGCAGCACGAGCTCGGGCCGCGCCGCCGCCAAGTGACTCGGCGCCCAGCGCTCCGCGGCTTCGGCCACGAGCTCGGCCGTGCTGTTGCGCGCGGCGCTGCGCGCGGCTTCGGGCGAGCGCTCGACCGCGACCACGCGCGCGAATTGGCGAGTGAGTCGCCGGGTGTAGAAGCCGGCTCCGCAGTAGAGCTCGACCGCGCGTTCGCCCGAGCCACACAGCTCGAGCACGCACTCGAGCCAGCGCGCCCAGAGCGCGCGGTTGGCCTGGAAGAAGGCGCCAGGCTCGACGTCGAGCTCGGCATCGCCGCCCGCCAGGCCGCGGATCTCGCGCTCGCCCGCGCCGCGCGGGCGCTCGGCGCGCAGCTCGGCGAGGGCCGCCTGGGTGTCGGGGTCGAGCACGGCGCAGGTCTCGACGTCGACCACCTCGTGCGAGGCGCGCGCGCGGAACCCGACCCGGCCCTCCGACCAGGCGACCCGCGCCCGTGCGCGGTAGCCCAGCGCCCGCGGCGCCGGAATGCGCTCGATCACGGGCAGATCGGCGCGCCGGCCGATGCGCAGCAGCGCCTCGCGCGCGATCGCCGCACGCGCGTCGAGCTGCTCCGCCTCGGTCAGGTGCAGCCACGAGCAGCCGCCGCAGCGCGCGTAGTACGGGCAGGGCGGATCGCGTCGCCCCGGGCCGGGCGCCAGCACCGACTCGATCTCGGCACGCGCAAAGCGCGGCGCCACGTGCGTGATGCGCGCGCGCACGCGATCGCCGGGCGCGGAGCGCGGCACGAACACGGCGAGCCCGTCGGCGCGCGCGACGCCGTCGCCGCCAGCGGCCAGGCGCTCGATCGCGAGCTCGAGCTCGGCGCCGACGTCCAGCGTCAAGGCACGGGGCGGATCACTCGGCTGGTCGAGCCGACGCGGAGCTCCACGGCGCCGGGGTCGATGCGGTAGACGAGCACGCCCGCCACGGTGTCGCCCTCGTGCGCCTCGGTCACGTTCTGCTGCTCGAAGCGCAAGCTCACACTCCGACGCTCCTTCACCGGATGCCAGCGAATGCTCTCGACCCGCACCGGCGGGAAGGCGGCCGGCTGGGCTGCCGCGTACGAGTCACTCGTCGGATCGGGCTCGCCGGCGCGAGTCACTTCGCGCGGCGCGGGCTTGGCGGCGGCCTTGGGGGCCGCGGGCTTGGGCGCCGCCTTGGCCTTCGGCTTCGGCGCCGGCTTGGGCGCCGCGGCGGGCGGCGGAGTCGCGGCCGCGACCTGCGCGGGCGGCGCGGCCGGCTCGGGCGCAGGTGGCGGAGGCGGGGCTGCCGCCGCAGCGGCGGCCTCGGCGGCGGCACGCTCCTGCGCGGCCAGGGTCTCGGCCTGCTGGCGCGCGGCGGCGGCGGCGGCCGCTTGCTGCGCGGCCGCCTGCGCCTGGATCTGTGCGAGCCGGGCGCGCTCGGCGTCGGCCTCGGCCTGCCCGCGCGCCTGGGCCACGGCGTTGACCGGTGCCGGCGCGGGCGCAGGCGCGGCCTGCTGCGGAGTCGCCGGCGCGGGAGGAGCCGCGACCGGCGCAGGGGTCGGAGGGGGCGGCGTCGCGGCGGTCGCCTGATCCATGGCCGCGTCGTCGTCGCTCGGAAGGTCGTCGAGACCCGCGTACGGGTCCCCGTTGGCGTCGTCGTCGGCAGTGACTGCCGGAGCCGGCGCAGCGGGCGCGCGCGAGAGCAGCGGCTTGAGCTTCCCGCTCTTGTACAGCCACGCGCCGCCGCCGGCCGCCGCCGCGAGCAGCACGACGGCCAGGCCGAGTGACACCACGCGGCTTCCGCCGCGCCGCCTGCGCCGCGGCTTGGGGATGTCGTCGGTCACCGAGCCGCGCAGGTCGCGCGACTGCGTGGCGCTGCGCTCGCGCTGCAGCTTGCGCAGGGCGTCGAGGATCGTGCTCACGAGTCCTCTCTCGCGGCGTACAGCCGCGGCGTGGTGTAGTCGAGCGCCTGGTACAGCGCGATCATCGTCTCGGGGCCGACCTCACCGGAGGGCGTGAGCGAGGTGGCGGTCTGGAACGCCTTCACGGCCTTCTGCGTGAGCTCGTCGTACTCACCCGTCGCATCGCCCGACTTGAGATAGTGGAGCTCGGTGAGTCGCGCCTGCAGCCAGCGCACCGCCGGTCCCTTCATGCCGGGCGAGAGCGAGGGCAGTGACTCGAAGTTGGTCCACAAGTAGAACACCCGGCCGGTCCACAGCCGCTGCAGCTCGCTGCGGTCGAGCTCGAGCTCGTCGTTCGCCATGCCCAGGTGCGCGCGGCCGGCGTCGTCCATGCCGATCACGGCCACGTAGCGGCGCTCGCCGGCGCGCGGCTCGAGCTCGAGGATCGCGGGCAGGTCGAGCGCGGAGAGCATTTCGGGCGTGCCGTGAGTCGAGAGCACGAGCAGGGGCGCGATCGAGCGCACGGCGTCGGGGAACAGGTTCGGGTCGAGCTCGCCGCCGACCGGCTGCCGGTAGCCCCAGGCGCCGAGCAGCGCTTCGAGCGCGTCGGCCGCGCTCGCGTTGGTCGAGAGACCGTCGATGCGCGACGGCAGGGGCGGCGCCAGCGGCACCGGAGCGAGCGAGACACTGGCGGGCGCGACGGGCGGCGCCGCCGGAGCGGGCGGGGCCGCCGCGCGCGTGCGCGGCAGGAACGCGGTGATCAGGAGCCCGATCGCCAGCCCGGCAGCGACCAGCCCCAGCGCCAGACCGCGCCGCAGCCCGGTCGCGTCGCGCCAGCCCCCGAGCTCGGTGGCCGGCAGCTCGCGCGCCGCCTTGCGCACCAGCTTGGCGTCGATCTCGCGCCGGCCTTCGGTGTAGCCCGCGAGCAGCGCGCGGTCGGCGAGCGCGTTGATCAGCCGCGGAATGCCGCGCGAGGCGCGGGTGAGTGCGCGCAGTCCGCCGGCCGTGAAGAGCCGCGGGTCCGCGAGCCCCGCGACGCGCAGCCGGTGCTCGAGATACTCGATGACTTCGGGCCGTGACAGGGGCTTCAGCGACCAGCGCACGGTGATGCGCTGCCGCAGCTGGCGCAGGTCGGAGCGCGACAGGTTCTCTTCGAGCTCCGGCTGACCGATCAGCACGATCTGCAAGAGCTTCGCGCGGTCGGTCTCCAGGTTCGACAACAACCGCACCTGCTCGAGCACCGCCGGGTCGAGGTTCTGCGCTTCGTCGATCACCAAGAGGACGCGCCGGCCCGCGGCGTTCTTCTCCAGGAGGAAGTGATTCAACGCGTCGAGCAGGTCGGTGCGCGTGCGCGCCGCGGTGGGCAGCCCGAACTCGCGGTTGATGGCCGACAGCAGCTCGACCTCGCTCGGGCTCGGGTTGAAGATGTACGCGATCTCGGCGTCGCTCCCGATCCGGTCGAGCAGCGTGCGGCACAGGGTGGTCTTGCCCGTGCCGACCTGGCCGATGACCTCGATGAAGCCCTCGCCCTCTTCGATCCCGTACAGCAGGTGGGCGAGCGCCTCGCGGTGCGAAGCCGACAGGAACAGGTATCGGGGATCGGGCGCGAGCGAGAACGGCTTCTCGCGCAATCCGTAGAACCCCGTGTACATCAAGGCCCCTCGCTCAGCCGCCCCGTCCGCCGGCTGGTGGGGCAGGGTGATATTCTGCGCCGCGTATGTCCAACACAATCCGTGGCCGGGGTGCCGGTGGGGCCACGGTCGGCGCCGACGCAGGCGCCACGCTCTGCAAGCTGGTGCTGCCCGCTCCGACGGAGCTTCTGACCGTGAAATTCCCCTCGCGCGACATCTCCGCCGTGCGGGCGTGTCTGCGCGAGTGGCGGCCCGAGCGCGTGATCGCGACCGGCGGCGGCGCGGCGCGCCTGGCGCGCGAGCTCGACGGGGTCGAGGTGCGCACGGTGCCCGAATTCAGCGCGTGGGCGCTCGGAGCGCCGCTGCTCGCGGCGCGCACCGGCCTCGCGCTGCCCGAAAAGTATCTCGTGGCGGCCGTCGGCACGGGCACGTCGGTGCTCCTGCTCGAGCGGGGGAAGGCGCGGCGCATCGGCGGCAGCGCGCTGGGCGGCGGCACGCTGATGGGGCTCGCCAAGCTCCTGCTGGGCGTCGACTCGTTCGACCAGGTGTGTGCGCTCGCCGCGCGCGGCGACCGGCGCAAGGTCGATCTCCTGGTGCGCGACATCTACCCCGGCGGCGAGATCGAGCTGCCCGGTGACTTGAACGCGTCGAGCTTCGCCAAGCTCGACTCGCGCGAGCCCAATGACCTGGCTCACGCGCTGATCGGCATGATCGGCGAGAACATCGGCCTGATCTGCGGAAACCTCGCGCGCACGACCGGCGCGACCGCGGTGCTCTACTGCGGCTCGACGCTCCTGCACAACCCCGAGCTGGCGCAGATCCTCACCTGGGTCACTGCGATGCACGGCGCGACGGCGCACTTCCCCGAGCACGGCGCCTTCTGCGGCGCGCTCGGTGCAGTGGCCGCGCTGGACGGCGAGCCCGCGCATCCCGGCTAGGGCGCGTCTTCGCGCCGGCGCTCGACGCGGTGCACGCGGTCGCGCAGCACCTTGAGCTCCTCGCCCGCCTGCTGCAGCCGCTCTTCGAGTGCGAGCCGCGCGCGCACCTCCTGGTCGAGTCTCTGCTCCAGCACGCTGGTCGGGTCGGCGGCGCTGCGCAGCTCGTCGACCGAGATCGCATCTACACCGGGTGGTGTCGGCCGCGGGCGCGGCCGGAACGGCGCTTCGGGCGCCGCCGGGCGCATGCGCCATGCGGCGAAGCCGAGCACGCCGACGGCGGAGAGCACGGCCAGCGTGCCGAGCGCGAGGCCCCACGGGAAGCCGGTGTCGTGCGCCGGCTCGGGCTGCGCCGGCGGCGCGGGCGGCGGCGCAGCCGGTGGAGTCACTTCGGCGGCGGGCGGCGGCTCCGGAGCGGGCGCGGGCTCGGGCTCGGCGGCCAGCTCGGGCGCCGGTGGCGCCGGCTCGGGCGCGGCGGCCTCGGGCGGAGTTTCTGGCGCAGTCGCCTCGGGCGGAGTCTCCGCTCGAGCCTCCGGCTGCGCGGCTTCGGGCGCGGGCTGGCTCGACGCGGCTTCCTTCGGCTCGGGCTCCGGCTCCGCCCCGGGCTCCGGCTCCGGCACCGGCACCGGCGCGTTCTCGGGCGGGCTGAACGACTTCGCGGGCGAGAGCGCAGTGAGTCCGGCCGGCACCTCGAACTTCCCCTCGCCCGGCTCCGCCACGTCGATCACCAGCCGCGTGGGCTTGGCGAGCAGATACGCGCGCAGGCGCCGCTCGCGCGGCTCGAGCTCGAGCTGCGTGCCCACGCGCATGGCGCGCAGCACGATCTTCCCCACCTGCGGCAGCTTGCTCTCGATCACGCGCTCGCGCTGGCCCAGGTCGGCGTCGAGATAGAACTTCTCGGCGCCCGCTTCGGGCCCGCGCTGCCAGGCGATCTCGGCCGAGCCGTCGAGCTCGACCACCACGCGCTGGTAGCCCTCGTGCGCGCCCACGCGCACGTCGCGCACGTGCGGGCGGCTCTGCGCGGGCGCGAACGCCGCGGGCGCGGCGAGCGCGACCGCAGTGACCCACAAAGTCAGCGCACGTCGCATGGTCCCTCTCTCGTAGCCAGGTCATCGCCAGGTCTGGCCAGGGCGCAGCTCCACATCAGGAGTCGGCAAGTGAGCGGTTCAACTATAGTCCAGCGCATGGTGGAGGCAGCCGGTGAGACGGGCGTCGCGGTGATCGGCGCCGGCGTCGTCGGCCTGGCGTGCGCGGCGGCGCTGGCCGCGGCGGGCCGCGACGTGCTCGTGCTCGAGCGCCACGGCGCGATCGCGCGCGAGACCACGTCGCGCAACAGCGGAGTCATCCACGCCGGGCTCTACTACCCGACCGGCTCGCTCAAGGCGGAGCTGTGCGTCGCGGGGCGCGAGGCGCTGTACGCGCGCTGCGCGGCGCGCGACATCGCGCACCGCAACACCGGCAAGCTCGTGGTGGCGAGCGGCGAGCACGAGCTTCCGGCGCTCGAGTCACTGCGCGCGCGGGGCACGGCCAACGGCGTGCCCGGCCTGCGCCTGATCGACGCGCGCGAGCTGCGGACGCTCGAGCCGCGCGTGTCGGCGCGCGCTGCGCTGCTGGTTCCGGTGACCGGCATCGTCGACCCGGAGGAGCTCGCCGCCAGCTACGAGGCGGAGCTCGAGTCGCACGGCGGGCGGGTGCTGCTACACAGCACGGTGTACGCGCTGGAGCGCGACGCGCGCGGCTGGCGCATCGAGCTCGAGTCGCGCGGCGGCGGCCGCGAGACGCTGCGCGCCGGGGCGGTGGTGAACGCGGCGGGCCTGGCCGCCGACCGCATCGCCGAGCTCGCGGGCATCGACCTGGACGCCGCGCGCTACCGCCAGCACCCGTGCAAGGGCGACTACTTCAGCATCGCGCCGGCCGTGGGCAAGCTCGCCGACCGCCTGATCTATCCCGTGCCGCACGGGCCGGGCCTGGGCGTGCACCTGACCGTCGACCTGGGCGGCCGCTTCCGGCTCGGCCCCGACGCCCACTACGTCGACCGGGTCCACTACGACGTCGATGCCGCGAAGTCCGCGGCCTTCGCAGAGATGGCCAGGCGCTTCCTGCCGGAGCTCGACGCCGCCCAGCTCGCGCCCGACTACGCGGGCATGCGCCCCAAGCTCGCCGGCCCCGGCGAGGACTTCCGCGACTTCGTGATCGCCGAGGAGTCGGCGCGCGGGCTGCCGGGGCTGGTGAACCTGGTGGGCATCGAGTCACCCGGCCTCACCTCGGCGGGCGCGATCGCGGCGCGGGTCGCGCGGCTGATATGATCGGAATGTGAGCCTTCGAACTCCCCTGTGCGACATCCTGGGCATCGAGTACCCGATCGTGCTCGCGGGCATGGGCGGCGCCAGCACGCCGAAGCTCGCGGCCGCGGTCTCCAACGCCGGCGGTCTGGGGATCCTGGGCGCCGCGGCCTGCCAGCCCGAAGAGCTGCGGGCCTGGATCGCCGAGACACGCAGCCTGACCGACAAGCCGTTCGGCGTCGACACGCTGCTGCCGGCCTCGGTGCGGCGCGCGAAGACGCTCGAGCCGGGCGCCGGCCCGTCGCCGCTCGAGAAGGTGCCCAAGCTCCAGGCCTTTGCGCGCGAGTTCATGGCCAAGGAGGGACTCACTCTCCCGCACACCGGCGCCGCGCCGAACGCCCCTCCGCGCGAAGGCAACCGCGGCCGCGCGGTGTTCTCGAAGGACTTCTTCGACGCGCAGATGGAGGTGGTGATCCAGGAGCGCGTGCCCGTGTACGCGGCCGGCCTGGGTGACCCCGGACCCTGGCTCGATCGGCTGCACAAGAACGGCACGATCGTGATGGCGGTGGTCGGCGCGGTGAGACACGCGCGCAAGGTCGCCGAGAGTCACGTCGACGTGATCGTGGCGCAGGGTCACGACGCCGGCGGTCACAACTCACCCGTCGGCACGATGGCGCTCATTCCGCAGGTGGTCGACGCGGTCGCGCCGATCCCCGTGCTCGGCGCCGGCGGAATCACCGACGGCCGCGGCGTGGCCGCGGCGATGATGCTCGGCGCGGTCGGTGCCTGGATCGGCTCGGCCTTCCTCGCCACCGACGAGGCGGGCATCCAGGACTTCCAGAAGCAGGCGATCGTGGACAGCGACGAGGAGAACACCGTCGTGTCGCGCTCGGTCACCGGGAAGCCCGCGCGGCTGATCCGCAGCAAGTGGACCCAGGCCTACGCCGACAGCGGCCTCGAGACGCTGCCGATGCCGTTCCAGAGCATGGTCTCCGGCCCGGTGCTCCTGGCGGGCTCGATCGCCCGGCGCGGCGACATCGTGCCCGGCTTCGCCGGCCAGGGCATCGGCATGATCCACAAGGTCCGGCCCGCGCGAGAGGTGCTGCTGGACATCGTGGCCGGCGCGGAACGGGCCTTGGCGGATGCGAAGAGGCTCGTCTAGACTCGGCCCCCCCTATGTACGCCGTGGTCCGCACAGGTGGTAAGCAGGTCCGGGTGTCGCCCGGCGACATCGTCGATCTCGATCTGATCGAGGGCGAGCCGGGCCAGAGCGTCGAGCTCGCCGAGGTGCTGCTCGTCGGGGGCGACGAGATCCGCGTGGGGAATCCCCTGGTCGCGGGCGCGAAGGTGCTGGCGAAGATCGAGGGCGATGCGTCGGGCCCGAAGATCCGCATCTTCAAGTACAAGCGGCGCAAGCGCTATCGCCTGAGCAAGGGCCACCGGCAGCACTACACCCGCGTGCGCATCGAGTCGATCGAGGCGTAGAGGCACGGCATGGCTCACAAAAAGGGACAGGGCAGCACCCGCAACGGCCGCGACAGCAACTCGCAGCGGCGCGGGACCAAGGTCTACGGCGGCGAGACCGTGCGCGCGGGCCAGGTGCTGGTGCGCCAGGTCGGCACCGTGATCCACGCCGGCCGCGGCGTCGGCATGGGCCGCGACTTCACGCTGTTCGCGCTGCGCGACGGCGTCGTGAAGTACTACGACAGCCGCAATCAGAAGCGCGCGTCCATTGTCGACGCCAACGCGTAACTGACCTAGCTCGTTAGAATCCCGGCGGATCATGTCCGCCCCCGACTTCATCGACGAGTGCCGGATCTTCGTGCGCAGCGGCGACGGAGGTCGCGGCTGCTGCTCGTTCCGGCGCGAGAAGTTCGTGCCGCGCGGCGGCCCCGACGGGGGGAACGGCGGCAAAGGTGGCTCGGTCTGGCTGGTCGCGGACCGCCAGCTCGCGACCTTGCTCGACACGCGCCACCGCAAGTTCTTCCGCGCCGGCCGCGGGGCGCACGGCTCGGGCGCACGCAAGGATGGGAAGTGGGGCGACGACGTCGAGCTCCATCTGCCGCTGGGCACCGTGGTGAAGGACGACGCCACGCGCGAGGTGCTGGCCGAGCTGCTCGAGGACGGCCAGCGCTGGCTGGCCGAGGAGGGCGGCCGCGGGGGACGCGGCAACGCCATGTTCGCGACCTCGACCAACCAGGCGCCGCTCACGGTCGAGCCCGGCGAAGAGGGCCAGGAGCGCTGGCTGCGGCTCGAGCTCAAGGTGCTGGCCGACGTGGGGCTGATCGGCTTTCCCAACGCGGGCAAGTCGACCTTGATCTCGCGCGTGTCGGCCGCGCGGCCCAAGGTCGCGAGCTACCCGTTCACCACCCTGCAGCCGCACCTGGGCATGGTGGAAGTGAGTGGCGCGCGCTTCGTGATCGCGGACATCCCCGGTCTGATTCCGGGCGCGCACCGCGGCGCCGGGCTGGGTCACCGCTTCCTGCGCCACGTGGAGCGCACGCGGCTGCTCGTGCATCTGCTCGACCCCGAGCCATCGCTCGCGGGCGGCGACGCGGAGCGCAGCCCCGAGGGCGACTACCTCGCGCTGCGCGCCGAGCTCGCGGCCTACTCCGAGGAGCTGGCCAAGCGCACCGAGATCGTGTGTCTCGCCAAGGCCGACCTCGTGCCCGATGCGGCGGAGCGCGCGCTCTTGGCCGAGCCGCTGACGCGCCGCGGCATCGACGTGCGCTGGATCTCGGCCGCCACCGGCGAGGGCATCGAGTCACTGCTGCAGCTGCTGGGGCGCGAGGTGGGCAAGAAGTGACTCGCGCCGACCTGTCTCGCGCGCGGCGCGTGGTGGTGAAGCTCGGCACGTCGCTGCTCGCGCCGCAGGCCGGGGGCGTGCAGACGCGCCGTTTTTCGTCGGTGGCCCGCCAGGTGGCCGCGGAGATGCGGCGCGGGCACGAGATCGTGGTGGTCTCGTCGGGCGCCGTGGGGCTCGGCACGCGCCGGCTCGGTCTCGCCAAGCGCCCGAGCTCGATCCCGGGCAAGCAGGCCGCCGCGGCGGTGGGTCAGATCGACCTGTGCCGGCGCTTCGAGCGCGCGTTCGCGCGCGAGAAGCTCCTGGTCGGGCAGATCCTGCTCGATCACGCGGGCTTCGTGGACCGCGAGCGCTTCCTGCACGCGCGCAGCACGCTGGCGCAGCTCCTGGCCGACGGCGTGGTGCCGCTGATCAACGAGAACGATTCGGTCGCGACCGAGGAGCTGCGCTTCGGCGACAACGACCAGCTGGCCGCGCAGGTCGTGAACACCTGCGGCGCGGACCTGCTGTTGCTCTTGACCGACATCGACGGTCTGCGCGACGGCGACCCGCGCGCGGGCCGCGCCACGCGCGTGGCCGTGGTCGACGAAGTCACTCCGCGCGTGCTCGCGCTGGCGGGCGGCGAGGGCTCGGCGCTGGCGACCGGCGGCATGCGCTCGAAGCTGCTCGCGGCCCGTTCGGCGGCGCGCTTCGGCGTGCCCACGGTGATCGCCGACGGGCGCAAGCGCGACGTGCTGCGGCGCGTCCTCGCGGGCGACGACGTGGGCACGCTCGTGCGGCCGGCCCAGGACCAGCTCTCGTCGCGCAAGCACTGGATCGCCTTCACCCTGCGGCCGCGCGGCGCGCTGCGGCTCGACGCCGGCGCGGTGCGCGCGCTGCGCGAACGGCGCGCGAGCCTCCTGCCCGCGGGAGTCACCGAAGTGTCGGGGCGCTTCGGCGTGGGCGACCTGGTCGCGTGTCTCGCGCCCAACGGCGACGAGGTCGCGCGCGGCCTGGTCTCGTACGACGCGCGCGAGATCGGGCGAATCCGCGGCCAGAAGACCGCGCAGATCGAGGCCGTGCTGGGCTACTCGAACGGCGACGAGGTGATCCACCGCGACAACCTGATCGTCTTCTGATGCCGAGCGTCGCCCGCTGCGCCGCGATCGTGTTTCTGGTCAGTCTGGCCCTGCTCGACGCCCAGGTGACTGCCACGCGGCTGATCGCGTACCGCTTCTTCTACCACTTCGTGTTCTTCGTGGTGTCGCTGGCGCAGCTCGGCCTGGCCGCGGCCGGCGCGTGGCTGTACGCGTCGCGGCGCACTGACTGGCGGAGCGACGACCTTGTGCGCTGGCTGATCGCGCTCGCGGCGCTGCCGCTGGTGTTTCTCGCCGCCTACGCCTGGCTCGGCCCGGCCCCCAACCTCTCGTTCGGCAAGGTCGACGGGTCGGGGGCCTACGGGTATCTGACGGCGCTCGCGCTGGCCCTGGTGGCGCTGAACTTCTGCGGCGGCATGGCGCTCACGCTCGTGTTCACGCAGCGCCGCAGTGACTTCGGCCGGCTCTACGCCGCCGACCTGGCGGGGGCCGCGTTGGGCTGCGCGGCGTCGGTGAGCGTGATGATGGCGGCCGGGCCGATCCGCGCCTTTCTCGCCGCCGGCCTGGCCGCGCTGGGCGCCGCCGCGCTGGCCGCCGGCTGGCCGCGCGCGCGAGTGAGTGGCGGCGTGTTCGGCGCCGCCGGGGTCGGCGCGGTTCTGCTCGGCGCCGGCATGCTGTTCCCGGCCGTGTTCGACCCCTACGTGAGGCTGCCCGAGAGCGCCAGCCGCATCGCGCGCTTCGAGTGGAACCACCTCGCGCGCACCGACGCCGTGCACGCGGGGCGCTACGTGATCGACGGCGACGCCTCGACCGACGTGCGCGAGGACCTGCTGACCTTCCCGGTGCCCGAGTACACGCTGGTGAAGCGCTCGCCCGACGTGGCGGTGCTGGGCGTCGGCGCCGGCCCGCAGCTGCGCCTGGCGCTGCAGATGGACGCCGCGTCGGTGCTCGCGATCGACATCAACCCCACGATCCTGCGCTGGGACCAGGTCGACGACCGCGACGCCAACCGCCGCATCTTCCTCGACCCGCGAGTCACCGTCGAGCTCGGCGAGGCGCGCCACCTGCTGCGCTCGAGCGACCGCGACTTCGACCTCGTGGTCATGCACGCGATCGACACCTGGACTGCCTCGGCGCAGGGCGCCTACAGCCTGTCGGAGAACTTCCTCTACACGAGCGAGGCCATGCGCGACCTGCTGGGCAAGCTGCGCCCGGGCGGCGTGGTGTCGATCCGCCGCTGGCTGTTCTGGCCGCCGCGCGAGACCCTGCGCCTGTTCACCACCGTGCTCGATGCGCTGCAGCGCTCCGGGGCCGCGCATCCCGAGTCACAGGTCGTGGTGCTGTCTCCCGAGCCGAACTTCCGCAGCTCGGACCTGCACGTGTGGGGCTTCCTATTGTTCTCGAACCAGCCGATCGAGGGCGAGCGCCTGGCGCGGCTCGACGCCTACGTGGCGCGGCAGGGCTGGGCCTACCTGTACCGGCCGGGCTCGGCGCTGGACACGCCGTTCTCGGAGTACGCGCGCAGCGCCGATCGGCGCGCGTTTCTGGCCTCTTACCCGTACATCGTGACTCCCTCGAGTGACTCGAACCCGTTCTTCTTCCAGTTCGCCCTGCCCTGGTCCGCGTGGTCGCTGCAGCCCTCGGTGTCGAGAGCGGTGTACGCGCAGAGCTCGCAGCTCCTGCTCCTGTGTCTCGCGCTGGCGGCCGTGCTCACGCTCGCACTGCTCGGCACGCCGCTCTGGCTGCGCCGCGGCGACGTGCGCGGCGACCGCGCGCTCGCGCCCGCGCTGGTGTATTTCGCAGCGCTGGGCGTGGGCTTCATGGGCTTCGAGCTGCCGGCGATCCAGATCATGACCTTGTTCCTGGGTCACCCCACGTACGCGCTCTCGGTCGTGCTCGCGGGCCTGCTCGCCGGGGCCGGCATCGGCAGCACCTGGATGGGCCGCGCGCCGCTTCGCGCCGGCGCCGTGGCCGTGTTCGCCGTGATCGGCCTGGCGCTCGGCTGCGCGCTCGGCCTCTTGCCCGCGGTCCACGCGCTGATCCAGCTGCCCGCGGCCGCGCGCATGGCGCTCACCGCGGCGAGCGTGGTCGCGCTGGGCGTCCCGCTGGGCATGCCGCTGGCCGGCGGGATCCGCCTGCTCGACCCGGACCGGCCCGAGCTCGTGGCCTGGGCGTGGGCCGCGAACGGCGCCGCCGCGGTCGTGGGCTCGTGTCTGCTCATGATCGTGATGGTCTACGGCGGCAGCAGCGCGGCCTTCGCGATCGCGGCGGGCGCGTACTCACTGGCCGCGGCGGCGCGTCGCTGGCTCGCGCAGTAACTTCCGCGCCGGGAATGCGCGGTCTCACTCTGCTGCTCGGCCTCTTGTGCTGCGGCTGCGGCCTCGGGACCTGGTTCGAGGGCCCGAAGTTCGCGGACGAGCCCGTGCCACCCGACAAGGCGCGGATCGTCATCTACCGGCCCGAGTGGCACTGGATCGCGATCGACCTGCGCATCGGGGTCGACGGCACGATGCTCGCCGACCTGAACGGCGCGACCTACGTGTCGGTGCTGGTCACTCCGCGCCAGCTGCTGCGCAGCTTCAAGCTCACCGCCAAGTTCGAGTCGCTGTGGAAGGTCATCCTCGGCGGCTCCGAGGGCTTCACCCGTCGCGTCGAGGCGCGCCCGGGCGAGACGATCTACTGCGAGTATACCTCGGACGCCAGCAACAGCCTGGTGGAGCAGCGCTGGTTCTACTGCAGCACCGACCCCAAGGAGCACGAGGCGCGGGCGCAATGCCGGCGCACGGGCCCGCAGGGGCTCTGGGACCCCTGAGCTTCGCTCGAAGCGAAGGAATGCCGCTAAGATAGGTAGCCGATGAGCCAGGCCGAGCTGGTCGCCGAGCTGGTGCGCCGCGCGCGGGCCGCTTCCGAGCGGCTGGGCGAGCTGCGCACCGACGTGAAGGACGCCGCCCTGCACGCCGCGGCCGACGCCCTGGAGAGCGCCTGCGCCGAGATCCTGGCCCAGAACCAGAAGGACCTCGACGCCGGGCGGCAGAAGGGCCTGGCGGCGCCCCTGCTCGAGCGGCTCACGCTGAGCCCCGAGCGCGTCTCCGCCATGGCCGCGGGCCTGCGCGAGGTGGCCGCGCTGCCCGATCCGGTGGGCGAGATCACGCGCATGTGGAACCGGCCGAGCGGCCTGCAGGTCGGGCGAATGCGCATTCCGCTGGGCGTGATCCTGGTGATCTACGAGTCGCGGCCCAACGTGACCGCCGACGTCGCGGGCCTGTGTCTCAAGAGCGGCAACGGCGCGATCCTGCGCGGCGGATCGGAAGCGATCCACTCCAATCGCGCGATCGCCGCCGTGGTGCGCAGCGCGATCGCGCGGGCGGGCGTGCCCGAAGACGCGCTCCTGCTCGTGCCCGACACCGAGCGCGCGCTGGTCGACGCGCTGCTGCAGCGCGACGACGCGATCGACCTCGTGATCCCGCGCGGCGGCGAGGCGCTGATCCGTCGCGTCTCGGAGCAGTCACGCATTCCCGTGATCAAACACTACAAAGGCGTGTGCCACGTCTACCTCGACGAGTTCGCCGAGCCCAAGATGGCGAGCGACATCGCGCTGAACTCGAAGCTGCAGCGCGTGTCGGTGTGCAATGCGGCCGAGACCCTGCTCGTGCACGCGGCGCTGGCCGAAACCGTGCTGCCCGACGTGCTGGGCGCGCTGGCCGCGCACGGCGTCGAGCTGCGCGCCTGTGAGCGCACGCGCGCGCACTTCAAGGGCGCGCTGCCCGCGCGCGAGGAGGACTGGTCGACCGAGTGGCTGGGCAAGACCATGTCGGTGCGCACGGTCGACTCACTCGACCAGGCGATCGACCACATCCGCCGCTACGGCTCGAACCACACCGACACGATCGTGACCCAGGACGTGGGTCGCGCGCGCGAGTTCATCCGCCGCGTGAACTCGAGCTCGGTGTTCGCCAACGCGAGCACGCGCTTCTCCGACGGCTTCCAGCTCGGGCTGGGCGCCGAGGTCGGAGTCTCGACCACCAAGATGCACTGGTACGGGCCGATGGGCCTCGAGGGTCTCACGACCCAGAAGTTCATCGCGTTCGGAGAGGGAACGATTCTCGAGTGAAGCTGGGCGTACTCGGCGGCACGTTCAATCCGATCCACCTCGCACACCTGCGGCTGTGCGAAGAGCTGCGCGAGTCACTCGAGCTCGAACGCGTGCTGCTGGTCCCGGCCGGCGAGCCCGCGCTGAAGCACCAGGGCGTGGCGCCCGCCGTGCACCGGCTCGAGATGGCGCGGCGCGCGACCGCCTCGAACCCGCGGCTCGAGGTCGACGACCTCGAGGTGCGCCGCAAGGGTCCGAGCTACACCGTCGAGACGCTGCAGGCGCTGCGCGCCAAACACTCCGCGGCCGAGCTGTGGTTCCTGGTGGGCGCCGACACGCTGCCCGAGCTCGCCTCCTGGCGCGAGCCGGCTCGGCTGTTCACGCTGGCCAACTTCGCCGTGGCGACGCGCCCGGGCTATGCTGCGCCGCTGCGCGAGCTCCTCCCCCGCGCACTGGCCGCGCCGTTCCGCGACGGACCGCGCGGCCTGGTGCACCCGGCCGGAACCGAGCTCCGGGCCGTGCCGTTCACGCCGCTCGAGATCTCGGCCAGCGAGATCCGGCGGCGCGCCGCGCGCGGGGAGTCGATCCGCTACCTCGTCAGCGACGAGGTGCGTGAGTACATCGCGAAACACCACCTGTACGACCACGGAGAAAGTGAGGTCGATTGACGGCGAAGGAAATGGCCCTGGCCCTGGCGACCGCGATCCACGACAAGAAAGGTGAGGAGGTGCGCGTGCTCGATCTGCACGGAGTCTGCAGCTTTGCGGACTACTTCGTACTCGCCACGGGCGGGTCGGATCGGCACGTGCGCGCGCTCGCCGACGCCGCGGTCGACGCCGCGACGCGCGGGGGCGCGAAGGCGCTCGGCGTCGAGGGCAAGTCCGTCGGGCGCTGGGTGCTGGTCGACCTGGGCGAGATCGTCGTCCACGTCTTCAGCGAGGACGCGCGCGAGTATTTCGGTCTCGAGAGACTCTGGGGCGACGCCGAGGAGCTCGCCGTGGTGGCCGCTTCGTGAAAGTGACTGGTCCGGTGGTGCTCGTCGTGCTCGACGGGTACGGGATCGGCGACGGCGGGCCGGGTGACGCCACCCGGCTCGCCCGCGCGCCGTTCTTCGCGGAGCTCGCCGCGCGCTACCCGCACGCCCGGGTCGAGACCTCGGGCGCGGCGGTCGGCCTGCCCGACGGGCAGATGGGCAACTCCGAGGTCGGACACACCACGCTCGGCGCCGGCCGCGTGATCGACATGGACATCGTGCGCATCAAGAAGTCGATCGACGCGGGCGAGCTGGCCGCGAACCCCGCGATGCAGGAGCTGCTCGCCGCCGCCCAGCGCGCCGGTGGCGCGCTGCACTTGCTGGGCCTGGTCTCCGACGGCGGCGTGCACAGCTCGCTCGACCACCTGTACGGGATCCTGCGCCTGTGCGACGAGCGCGGGATCCGCCCGATCGTGCATGCCTTCACCGACGGGCGAGACACTGCGCCGCGCTGCGCCCGGAGCTTCGTCGCGCCGCTCGAGGCGCGCGTGAAGGCACAGGGCGGCTGCATCGCGACCGTGATCGGCCGCTACTTCGCCATGGACCGCGACAAGCGCTGGGACCGCGTGGCGCGAGCCTACCGCGCGATCGTCTCGCGCGAAGGCCTCGATGCGCCCAGCGCCGTGGCCGCAGTGGAGCGCGCGCTCGCGCGCAACGAGGGCGACGAGTTCATCCAGCCCACCGTCGTGGCGGGCGGACCCGCGCTGCGCGACGGCGATGCGGTGCTGTTCTTCAACTTCCGCGCCGACCGCGCGCGCGAGCTCACCAACGCGCTGACGCGCGTGCAGCCCGACCAGCTCGGCGCCGAGGTCGCGACACTACCGCGTGTACGGCCGGGGGCCTTCGCGACGCTCACCGCATACGACGAGACCTTCGGCTTGCCGGTGCTGTTCGGCCCGGTCGACGTGCGGCACGGCTTCGGGGAGCTGGTCGCGGAGACGGGCGCGGCGCAGCTGCGCATCGCCGAGACCGAGAAGTACGCGCACGTGACCTACTTCTTCAACGGCGGGCGCGAGGAGCCGCTCGCCCACGAGGACCGGATCCTGATCCCCTCGCCGCGCGACGTGCCGACCTACGACCTGAAGCCCGAGATGAGCGCGGTGGCCGTGACCGACGCCCTGCTCGAGGCGCTGGCCAAGCGGCCCTATGCGTTCGTGCTGGTGAACTACGCGAACCCCGACATGGTCGGCCACACCGGAGTGATTCCCGCCGGCGTGAAGGCGGTCGAAGTGGTCGACGCGTGTCTCGCGCGCCTGTGCCGCGAGGTGCTGGCGCGCCGGGGGGCGCTCCTGATCACCGCCGACCACGGCAACATCGAGCAGCTGATCGACCCCAAGACCGGCGAGCCGCACACCGCACACACCACCAATCCCGTGCCGCTGTACTGGGTCACCCCCGACCCCGCGGGCAAGCGCCTGCGCGACGGCGGACTCTCCGACCTCGCCCCGAGTCTCTGCACGCTCATGGGCCTACCCGTGCCGCGCGAGATGACGGGCCACAGTCTGCTCGTCGGCGCCGACTGACTCGCTTGCGCGGCCTGCTGCGCGCGCTCCACGAGCTGCTCGTGCCGAGCGTCTGCCCGTCGTGCGACGCGCCGCGCGCACACGGTGAGACCGTCTTGTGCGGCTTCTGCGCGCGCGGCGTGCGCGCGTTGCCGCGGCTGCGCGCCGTGCACACGGCGATCGCCTACGAGGGCACGGGGCTCGAGCTCGTCCGCCGCATGAAGTTCGAGCACCGCCGTGACGCGGGCCTCGTGCTGGGCGCGTGGCTGGCGGCACGCGTGCGCGGGCTCGGCTTCGACGCGATCGTGCCGCTCCCGCGCCACGCGGCGCGCGTGCGCGCCGAAGGCTGCGACCCGGTCCACGCGCTGGCCGTGCGGCTGGCGCGCGACCTGGGCTCGCGCGTGTGCGACGGCGCGCTGTGGCGCGCGCGACTCACGGCGCCGCAGACGGGTCTCTCGCAGCCCGCGCGGCGGCGCAACGTGGCGGGGAGCTTCGCGGCGCGGCCGGGGGCGCTCGCGGGCCTGCGCGTGCTCTTGCTCGACGACGTGGCCACGACCGGCGCCACGCTGGCCGAGGCCGCACGCACCCTGCGGCGCGAGAGCGGCGCCCGCCGCATCCACCTGGCCGCGGTCGCCGGAACGCCGGCCGCTGTGCTATGAACGGCCCCTATGGCGGACTCCATCAAGCTCAAGCAAGCGCTGTCGCTCAAGCACCAGGCCAACCTCGGCGAGGACGTCGAGGAGATCGAGCTCTCGGCGGGCGACGAGCTGGCGGTGCTCCAGGAGTGGGACACCGCCTACCTGGCCAAGACCTCGGACGGCAAGCTCTTCAACGTGAAGAAGGAGCTGGCCGAACCCGCGTGACCAGCTCCGCGAGCGTCTTCACCAGGCGCTCCGGGTTCACGGGCTTCTTGAAGATCACGCCTTCCAGCCCCTCGAGGCGGCTGCGCTTGATCACGTGGTCCTGGTCGTAATAGAAGGCCGTCATCAGCACGACCGGCGTGCCCGGGGCCTCGCGGCGCGCGGCCTGGAACAGCTCGTAGCCGTCCATCTCCGGCATCACCACGTCCGACAGCACCAGGTCGAAGGGCTCGCGCCGCATGCGCTCGATCGCCTCGCGCCCGTTGCCGACCTCGGCCACCGCTGCGCCCTCGGCGCGCAGGATCTCCGCGATCGACTCGCGCACCGCCCCGTCGTCGTCGACCACGAGGATGCGCCGGCCCTCGAGCGAGAGCTTGCGCGGCGGCTGCGCCGACAGGTCGATCATGCGGGCGCGCCCGAGATACTGCTTGCTCGAGTAGCCGCCCTGCTCCGCCATGTCGTGCAGGCGCTGCAGGTGTGACTCGATGCGGCGGATCTCGGCGCGGATCTTCGCGGTGCGCTCGAGCTGCGCCGTCTCGCCGCGCTCGCCGAAGGGCCGCTCGAGCAGCGAGATCTGACTCTCGATCACCGTGAGCGGGTTGTTGATCTCGTGCGAGAGGCCGATCGCCACCTCGCCCAGCACCGCGAGCTGGTCGCGCCGCTTCAGCTCCGAGATGTCCTTGGCGAAGCCGATCGTGCCGACTTCCTTCTCGTGCTCGTCGTAGAGGATGACGCCCGAGATCGCGACATCGAGCTCGTGGCCGTCCTTGGCCACGAACGTGGTCGGGAAGTTCACGACCCGGCCGGGGCCCCCGTGCTCGGGCCCGCGCATGGCCGTCATGACCCGGCGCGCCTCGTCGAGCGACGGATAGAGCGTGGCCACGTAGCGCCCGATGATCTCGAGCCGCGAGTAGCCCAGGTTCTCGCGCGCGCCGTCGTTGTAGTACTGGACGGTTCCGTCTTCGTCGGTGGCCACGACGATGTCGGGAGACGCCTCGATCAGTCGCTCGAGCATCTCCTTGTCCAACGGCATGGCGCGGAGTCTACCTCCGTCCGACGCAGCGCGTCAGGTACGAGGGGTTCCATCCACCTCCAGACGGAGCTTCCCCAGAGCTGCGCGTTCGCTGCGCTTCCAGAGCGCGATCGCGAGCTGGTTCTCGTCGTCGGGCGAGAGCACGCCCCACGGCAGAGAGAAGCGGCGCTGCGGGCCGCGCTCGGGCCAGTAGCGGCCGAGCAGGAAGCCGTTCAGATAGAGGTTCGCCTTGCCGCGGCCCGGGTCGAAGGCGAGCGCGAGCGCGGTGTGCTTGGGGTCGATGCCCTCGAGCCGGAAGCGCGTCTCGTACAGCGCCACGCCTTCGGGCGCGCCCGCCCAGCCGTGCGGCAGCACGACCTCTTCGCCGTGCGCGCGCTCCACGCCGGCGAAGTCGACCACTGGAGTGAGTCCGCGCTCGCCGCGCACCAGGCCCCCGCGGGCACGCCAGCGCACGCGCGTGGCGCCCGTGTCGACCGAGACGATGCCGCGCGGGTTCGCGCCGTCGTCGGCGAACGCCTTGTTGTGACCCAGGCTCTCGACCAGCACCACGATCACGTTCTCGCCCGCCGGGTCGACCGGCGCGCCGCCGAGCGGAATGCGCCGCACGCGCGCGCCGTCGGCGCCCACGCCCAGCGAGTTCTTGAGCTGGTCGCCCGACGCCACGCGCCGGCCGTTGATCCACACCGCAAAGCAGTGGCGCGCGTCGAGCAGGAGCCGGTCGAGGGCGCCGAAGAAGCGGCCGCGGTACCAGGCGAAGCCCCAGTGCAGGCCGAGTGAGTCGAGGTCGATCTCGCCCGTCTCGACCGCGCGCTGCGGGAGCGCGGTCCAGGACGCGTCGTCGTAGCCGGGCGCGAGCTGCGGGCTCGCGTCGCAGAACTGCCACGACTCGAGCCGCGGCAGCATGGGCGGGATCGGCAGGGGCCGCGGCTTCGCCGGCGGCAGCTCGGGGCTCACCGCCACGAGCGCGTTCGTGCGCAGGTCGTAGACGCGGATCTGCGTCTCCCAGGGCGCGAGCTCGCTGCGCTCGGGCTCGGGCGCGGAGACACTCGCCGGCGCCTTCGTCGGATTGCGCAGGAACACGTAGCGCCGGCGCTCTCCGATCCGCGTCGCGACGTGCTGCTGGGATGGCGGGTGACTCGGGTCGAGATCGGTCCGGGCGAGGTCCGCCTCGTGCGTGGCGATGAAGTCGTTCAAGCGGCGCACGGCCTCGTAGCGCGCGTCGGTGGCGCCCGACTCGCCGATCGGCGCACCGTAGTCGTAGCTCGAGTACACGTCGGGGCTCGCGAGATAGCCCCAAGTGACTCCGCCCGCGAACACGTAGTAGTTCCAGAGGGTCGCGCGCGCCGCGAGCGCGGCCTTGGTGGCGCCGTCGATGCCGTCGGGGCCGAGCCGCTCGCGCACCCGGGCGTAGCCCGCGCTGCCCCAGCCGTCGTACCAGCCGGCCTGGAGCTCGGGGTAGAAGACGGGCTCGTTGCGGCGGCCGAGTGAGTCGAGCGCGGCCTCGTCGCCCGCGAATGCGTCGAAGGTGTGCGGGTCGTCGCGCCAGTCGCGCTCGAAGCTCGTGATCGGGTAGCGGTCGAGCGCGACCAGGTCGACGTCGAGCTGCCGGCCGCGCCGTGGATGCACGTCGTTGTGGAAGATCGGCACGGTCACGCCGAGCGCGCGCGCCTCGTGGTGGAGCTCGCGCATGTACGCGTTGTGCTGCCCGCCGTCGGAGCGCCCCGACTCGAAGAACAGCCGCCGCACCCAGCGCGCGCCCGCGACGCGCGTGAGCGTGCGCGCGCCGAACAGGCGGATGGCGAGGTCGGCGAGCGGCGACGAGAGCGCGCCCACGGGCGAGGGCACGCAGAACTCGTTCTCGATCTGGAACAGGAGCAGGTTCGCGCGGCCCGCGATGCGCGGCACGATCGCGCGGAACCAGCCGCGCGCCTGCTCGACGTAGGCGCGCGAGTAGACGAAGCCCTCCCGCGTGCGGCAGCGCGGCACGAGCGTCCGGTCCCGGAGCAGCCACGCCGGCAGGCCGCCGAAGTCGATCTCGGCGCACACGTACGGGCCGGGCCGCGCGATGAGATACAGACCAGCGCGCTCGATCAGGTCGTGCAGGTGGTCCACGTCGCGCAGGCCCGCGAAATCGAGCTCGCCGGGCCGCTCCTCGTGGTAGCTCCACGGGTAGTACACGTCGACCGCGTTCAGCCCGGCGTCCCTGAACTGCGCGATCCGGTCGCGCCACAGCGCCCGCGCGGGCAGGCGGAAGTAGTGCAGCGAGCCTGCGCGCACGATCACGCGCCGCCCGTCGACGCTCACGCTGTGGCGGTCGAGGGCGACGCGCAACCAGCTACTCGTTCGCCGCCAGCCAGCGCTCCGCGTCGAGGGCCGCCATGCAGCCGGTGCCCGCGGCGGTGACCGCCTGGCGATAGACGGGGTCCATCGCGTCGCCGCAGGCGAACACGCCCTCCACGTTGGTGCGCGTGCTGCCGGGCCGGGTCACGAGATAGCCCTGCGGGTTCAGGTCGAGCACGCCTCGGAAGAGGTCGGTGTTGGGCTTGTGACCGATCGCGACGAACAGCGCGCCGACCTGGAGCGTGCTGGTCTTGCCGTCGCGCACGTCGCGCAGCCGCACCGCCGTGAGCGCCTTCTCGTCGCCCAGCACCTCGGCGACCTCGGAGTGCCACACGAAGCGGATCTTGTCGTTGCGCTGCGCGCGGTCGGCCATGATCTTGCTCGCGCGCAGTGAGTCGCGGCGGTGGATCACGATCACCTCGGTCGCGAAGCGGGTCAGGAAGAGCGCCTCCTCCATGGCCGTGTCGCCGCCGCCCACCACCGCGATCGGCTTGCCGCGATAGAGCGCGCCGTCGCAGGTCGCGCAGGCCGACACGCCGCGGTTCACGTACTTCTCCTCCGACGGCAGGCCGATCCACTTCGCGCGCGCGCCGGTCGCCACCACCACCGCGTCGGCCTGGTAGCTCTGTGACTCGGTCTCGAGCGCGAACGGGCGCTTGCCGAAGTCGATCGCCGTGGCGTCCTCGAACAGCACCTTGGCGCCGAAGCGCTCGGCCTGCTTCTGGAACAGCTCGACCAGCTCGGGGCCGGACACTCCCTCGGGGAAGCCCGGGTAGTTCTCGACCTCGGTCGTGATCATGAGCTGCCCGCCGAAAGCGGCGCCCGCGATCACCACCGGCTCGAGCTCCGCGCGCGCGGCATAGATCGCGGCGGTGTAGCCCGCCGGGCCGCTGCCGATGATCGCCAGTCGAACGCGCGTGACGGGCTTCATGCGTCGAAGCGGATGTTGCGCACTTCGTACTCGCGGCGGCCCTTGGGCACGACCACCTGCACCTGGTCTTCGACCCGCTTGCCGATCAGCGCGCGCGCGACGGGGCTGGTGACCGACAGCAGCCCGCGCGAGACGTCGGCCTCGTCCTCGCCCACGATCCGGTAGGTGACCTCGTCGCCGGTGTCGAGGTCCTCGAGCACGACCGTCGTGCCGAAGCGGACCACGTCGGGCGCCGAGCCCCCCGTGTCGACGATCTCCGCGCGCGCCAGGCGGTCCTCGATCTGGCGGATGCGCGCCTCGATCATGCCCTGCTTCTCCTTGGCGGCCTCGTACTCCGCGTTCTCGGAGATGTCGCCGTGCTCGCGCGCGCGGCCGATCGCCTGGGAGATGGCGGGTCTCTCCACCGCCTTCAGGCGGCGCAGCTCCTCGGAGAGCTGCTCGTGACCCGCTCGGGTCATGTGAACTTTCTGACTCAGCGCGCGTCCTCCGCTGACGAGCCCTTCGCCAAGGTAGAGGTGCCCGAAATCGGCTGTCAACGCGCAGCGCGCGTTTCCGCGCTCCGCCTGGCGCTGCTAGACTGCGGCACCTCGTCGAGGAGATTCCACTGTGCCGACGCGCGTTTTTGGACTTCGAGCCGGGCTGGCGGTGGCGCTCTTGTGCGCGCTCGGGGCGGCCGGCTGCGGCGGCAAGAAGCAGGCGGCGCCGATCCCGAACGTGCCCGCCTTCCGCTTCGCCGGGGTGGATCTCGAGTTCGCGCTCGAGCGCATCGTGGGCGAGTCGGGCTGGGTGCTGTGCCTCGACCTGGCGGTGCCCAAGGACAAGACCCCCGACCTCTCGCTGATCCGGGTCGACATGGACCTGCCGGCGGGCACGCTCGACGAGACCCTGCGCCGGTTGCGCGACGCGTTCGGTCTGTACAGCTACTCGCTCGAGGACGGCGTCGTGTACGTGCGCAGCAACGAGCTCACGAAGGACAAGACCGCGCTCGACCAGCCGTTCATGAACGGCGGCAAGTTCCACGGTGAGCTGGCGGAGCTCATCCGCTTCATCATGGTCGAGCACCCGACCGCCTTCATCAATCTGCAACAGATCGCCGGTGGCTTCGCCGGGCCGCCGACCGAGTTCGAGATTCCCAAGGGCGCCTCGGTGAAGGACACGCTGGTCCTGTACTCGCGCGCCGCGAAAGCGGGCTGGCAGATCCGACGCTCCGCCGATTGGACGCGCGACGCGGCCGGCAAGCCCGCGATCATGGGCACCACGATCGAGCCGCGCCCGGCGCGCAAGACCAGCTCGCGCGTGCCGCTCGCGCACAACGTGCTCTCGGCCGTCTCCGCGCTGGCCGACGCGGCGCAGCGCATGAGCCTGCCCTTCGTGGTCTACGACCGCTCGGTGCTGCAGGACACGCGCGGCGCGCTGAACTTCGTGATCAACAAAGACCCGCAGTTTCCGGTCGAGAAGACGCTCTCGGCGCTGGGCAACTCGGGGTTCGGTCCCACCGAGTGGCACTTCCACTACGTGGAAGAGGACGGCGTGTGGGTGCTGCGCACGAGTCACTTCCTGTACTTCCTGCGTGGCCGTGATTTCCTGAGCGCGCCCCTCCTCGCGGGCGAGTTCGAGGGCTCGCTGCCGGAGCTGGCACGCTTCATCAACACGCATCAGAAGTCGCCCAACGGCGAGGTGCTGATGGGCGGCGAGATCGTAGACGGCCTGGCCAAGGGCAAGATCCGCGTCGAGCCGGGCGAGACCGTGCACCAGGCGCTGGTGGCGTTCGCCAAGGCCTCGGGCGTCTCGCCCTACGTGGTCGTGCTCGACATGCAGAACCCGTTCTCGGGCGCGATGCTCGACCGGCCCGGCGTGTGGCGCGGCGCGTACCTGCAGGACCTGCAGGAGTGGCACACCCAGCCCGGCGACGAGCGCGTGCTCGGCTTCCACGACTGAGCGCGCGCGCGAGTCACCCGAGTGACTCGCGGCGAACGGCTCAGGTCAGCCGCTCTTCCAGCACGCGGATGATGTAGCCGATGATCAACAGGTTCGGGAAGCGGCGTCGCATGTCTTCCATGTCGAGCCCCTTCTTCTCGCAGTCGTCCGCGAAGCGATCCGCGTAGGACGCGAAGAATTCGAGCATGTCCATGCTCACGTTCTTCGCGAGCATGGTGTTGATTTCTTTCACGTCGAAGTCATCGAACATCTCGGTGAACTCGATCGCGATCTCACGCCCGGTCATGGACGACCCCTCGTTTTCCGACGCTGCATGGCTCGAGGGCGCACCCCTCGCCGACGAACGCAGCCGATCTTGCCAGCGCCGCGAGTCTCGAGTCAACGCAAAGACTCGCGGTTGCGCACGCGGCTTCGCAGCAAGTCACCCGCTAGAGCGGCGGACTCTCTGGGCATTCGCTCTGCGCTTGCGTGCGCAGGTCAAATTTCGAGCCGGTGCTCGTCGTCGGGAATGTCGGCCGCTCGGAACAGCGTGTCGCGCACCATGACCGGCGCTCCGGCGCGCAGCGCCACGGCGATGGCGTCGCTGGGCCGCGCGTCGACGCGCAGGCTGCGGCCGCGCAGCTCGAGCTCGATCACCGCGTAGTAGGTGCCTTCGTGCAGCTCGGTCACGACCGTGCGCTTCACGTGGCCGTGGATCTGCTCGAGCACGCTCATGAGCAGGTCGTGCGAGTTGGGGCGCGGGCTCGGCTGGTGCTCGATCGCGCGCGCGATCGACTCGGCCTCGGACTCACCGACCCAGATGCCCAGGCTGCGCCCGCGCTCGCCTTTTTCGACCAGCTCGACCACCGGGCTCGAGGTCTCGGGATCCACGTGCACGCCGGCGACCTGGACGCTGGCCAGGTGCTCGTCCTCGGGGTCGTGGCGGCAGGCCCAGGAGCCCGCGAGCAGGCAGGTCAGAAGGGCAGTCGCGAGAGCGCGTCGGATCGGCACGGTGAGGTCCCTTCGCATGGCTCCCCCCGCAAGGCTCGAATCTACCATGCGGGGAACGGTAATCTCCGGGGATGGGCGAATCGCTCGGCCTCTCGGCGCTGGTCCTCGGCGCGATCACCCGCGACGTCGAGCCGGGCGGCGCTTCGTCGGCCGGCGGGGTGGTCCACTACGCGGGTCTGGCCTTCGCCGCCCTGGGCGCGAATGCGCGCATCGTGACGCGCTGCCGCCCCCAGGACGCGCCCGAGCTGCTCGGCGCCCTGCGCGCCGCCCGGGTCGAGACGCGCGCGCTGCCCAGCCGCGAGACCACGACCTACGCCAACGACTACAGCGGGAGCGAGGACCTGCACGAGCTGCTCGCGACCTCGGACCCGATCGCGCCCGCTGACTTGCCGCCGGACTGGCGCGCCGCCGACGCGATCCACCTGGGACCGCTGCACCGGCGCGACATCCTGCCGGAGACACTCTCGGTCTTGCGCGGCCACGTCGGCATCGACCTGCAGGGCCTGGCGCGCGAGCGCTCGCCGGCCGGCACGCGCCTGGCCCCCAACGCGGAGCTCAAGGACTATCTCGCGCACGTGTCCGTGGCGAAGGCCGCAGAGGAGGAGATCGCGGTGCTGCTCGAGGGCATGACGCTGCGCGCGTTCCAGCGCGAGTACGCGCTGCCCGAGCTGCTGGTCACGCGCGGGGCGCGCGGCGCGCTGCTCGTGACCCACGACGGGGTCGACGAGATCGCCGCGGTACCGGCGCCGCGCCGCTTCCCGACCGGCGCCGGCGACGTGTTCCTGGCGGCGTACCTGTTCGCGCGCGCCGCAGGGCGCAGCCCGCGCGCCGCGGGCCGGGTCGCCGCGCGCGCGAGCTCGGCGCAGATCGAGCACGGATACGTGCCGCCGGACTTCGCGCTCGACGGAGTCGGGCGGTGAGTCGCCTCGGGCTCGCGCTGGCGCTCGCGCTGTCACTTTGCGCGGGCTGCATCGTGAGCATGGGCTCGAGCAGCACGCCCACACACCCCGAAGAGCGCATCCCCGTGCCCGACAAGTTCAAGGCCGACCACGCGCCCGCGCTGGTGGAGTGCGAGGTCGAGGGCTGCAAGCGCGCGCCCGAGCTCGACCCGAACCTCTACTACTGCGCGAAGGACGGGCACTGGTTCCGCTATGCGCTGAACCGCTGGTATCTCGCGTTCGCCTGGGACGGCAACTGGTTCCCGACCACGAAGGGCGACCTGCCGCCGAGCCTGGTGGCGATCACGCCCGCGCCAGAAGAGGTCAAGAAGTCGCGCGAGGCGCGGCTCAAGGAGCTGGACCAGAAGCTCCAGAAGATCGACCAGGAGCAGTCGCGCGACGAGAAGCTGAAGGAGCTAGACCGCAAGCTCGAGGAGATCGACAAGCAGCAGGCGACGCAGGGCGGGCACTGACTCGACCAGCGCCTGCGGGCCGGCCTCGACCAGCTCCGCGCGCGTGCCGTAGCCCCAGCCGACCGCGATCGCGCCGATGCCGTTGGCGCGCGCGCCGGCGACGTCGTGGCGCCGATCGCCGACGTGCAGCGCCCGCGCGCGCGCCACGTCCGGGAGCGCCGCCAGCGCGTCGGCGATGACCTCCGACTTCTCGACCCGCCGGCCGTCGAGGAAGCTGCCCACCACGCACTCGAAGTGGCTGGCCAGGCCGAAGTGAGTCAGGATGCGCTCGGCGAACACCGTGGGCTTCGAGGTCGCGAGCGCGAGCCGCAGGCCCGCGGCGCGCAGCTCGGCCAGGAGCTCCGGGATCGCCGGGTAGAGCGCGTTCTCGTACAGGCCGCGCTCCGCGAAATACTCGCGGTAGTCCTCGACCGCCTGGCGCGCGTCGGCTTCGCTCATGGCGAAGTGAGTCCGGAAGGAGTGCTCGAGCGGCGGGCCGATGAACGCCTCCAGCGCGTCGGCGTGCGGCACCGGCCGGCCGCGCTTGCGCAGCGCGTGCTGGATCGAGCGGGTGATGCCCGCCTTGGGGTCGGTGAGCGTGCCGTCGAGATCGAACAGGACGGCGCGCGTCACCGCTCGCCGTCGCGCACCCAGCGCAGGCCGGGCAGCCCGTCGATGCTCTCGGCGTTGCGCGTGCGCTGGTACTGCTCGAGCCCTTCGGCGCCCTTCTTGGCGGCCCAGGCGCCCAGCGCCGTGCGCTCGCCCTGGTATTCGTAGAGCGGCACGCCGTAGCCGCACGACTCACTGGTGCGCTCGACCTCGACCCGGATCACCGAGCGCACCCCGGACTGGGCGGGGAAGAGGGCGCAGAGTGACTCGAAGCGCGGGTCGCCGGGCTCGACGGGCTCGGCGCGGCCGTGCAGGCGCACGATCTTCGGTGGCCCCGCGAACGCGCAGAACATCACCACGATGCGCCCGTTGTCGCGCAGGTGGGCGATGGTCTCGACGCCGCTGCCCACGAAGTCGAGATACGCCACGGTGCGCAGGTCGAGCACGCGCAGCGTGTCGAGGCCCTTGGGCGAGAGATTCACCCGCCCCTCCGAGCCCGAGGGCGCGGTCGCCACGAAGAACACGTGCTGCGCTGCGATGAAGCGGCGCATGTCGTCGGTGATGGTCTCGTACGCGTCCGCCATCAGCGCGCGGCCTCCGTGATCTCGATCATCTTCTCGAGCGCGCGCCGCGCTTCGGCCGCCACGCGTGACTGGCCGCCCGCGTCGAGTCTCTCGCGCGCGCCGGTCACCTCGTCGACCACGTCGCCCGGCAGCACGCGGTTCAGGTCGGGCGCCTTGCCCTTGGCGAGCAGGTCGAGCAGGGCCACCAGGTGCGGCGGGTCGTTGCGCGACATGGTGGCGCAGCCGCAGCCGGCCGCGGCGTCGCCCGGCACGTCGGCCAGGTGGACGACCTCGATCCCACGCGGCGCCGCCTGCTCGCGCAGGTTTCTCACGAAGTGACCCTCGGTGCCGATCGCAAAGCGCGTAGCGCGCGGGGCGTCGAGCACGAGCTTCCAGAGCTGACTCGTCGAGCCGTGCGCGTCGGCCGCCGCCACCACCTCGCGCGGGGACTCCGGGTGCACGGCCACGCGGTAGCCACGCGCCTTCCAGTACGCCACGTGACTCGGCTTGAAGATGGTGTGCACGCCACAGAACGAGCCCCAGAGCACGAGCTCGGCCGAGTCGAGCTTGCGCAGCTCGGCCTCCGACAAGTCACCGCCCTCGTGCCCGCCCGGGATGAGCTGGATCTTCTCGGGCGGAAGCCCGATCTCGGCAGCGACGTTCCGGCCCAGGTGCTGGTCGGGCACGAAGAAGATCTTCTTCTTCTGCGCGAGCGCCCAGCGCATGATCGCGCCCGCGTTCGAGCTGGTGCAGACCGCCCCGCCCGTGCGCCCCGCGAGCGCCTTCACGCGCCCCGACGTGTTCATGTAGGCGATGACCAGGAGTGAGTCGCCCCAGCGCCGCTCGAGCTTCGCGAACGCGGGCGCGATCATGAACTCCTTGGCCATCATCTCCATGGTGCAGCCGGACTTCGGGTTCGTGATCCAGACCTGTTGCTCGCGCGAGGCGAGCAGCGCGATCGCCTCGGCCATGAAGTGCACCGCCGACTCGACGAAGATGCGCTTGTCGGGGTGCAGCACCGCCTCGCGCGCGAGCTGGTAGGAGTCGGCGATCAGTCCACCGTAGCGCTCCACGAGCTTCACCACCTCGCCGCCCATGTAGTAGTGCGCGAGCAGCACGAGCTCGGGGCCGAGCTGCTTCTGCGCCGGCAGGATGTAGCGGTCCATCCAGGGCAGCACGGTGCCGGGCAGCCGGTCCGGCAGCGCGAGATACTCCTCGGCGTAGGGCTTGAACTCGGGCTGGTACCAGTCGAGCGGGAGATCGGTCTGGCAGATCGGGATGTCCGGCTCGAGCACGATGCCGCGGGGGGACGACATGGCGGGAACCTAGCACCCGCCGCGCCCTGATTCAGATGGGCCCAGGGCGAGTGAGGTGGTCCACGTCGAACACCGCCCGCTCGCCCGGCGGCGCCGAGCGCACCGGGCAGGCCGGCATGGCGCAGCCCGCGCAGTGGACGGGCCGGCAGGGATCGATGTGCACCACCAGATCCTCGTCGCCTTCGATCGAATGCCCGAGCACCTGCTCCAGCCCGTCCTCGACCCGATGCGCCTCGTCCATGGTGAAGTAGCGCGGCACCACCAGGTGCAGGTCGACGTGACGGCGCGTGCCGCCCGCGCGCGAGCGCAGCTGGTGGATGTCACACCACTCCGGCCGCCGCGCGCCCTCGAGCACCTTGGCGAGTCTCTCGAGCTGCCCGAAGTCCGCCTCGTCGAGCAGACCCGTGAGTGACCCGCGCACCACGCGCGCGCCCGCCCAGGCCAGGTTCGCCGCCACGACCAGCGCCACGACCGGGTCGATCAGAGCCACGCCGCTGACCTGCACGGCGACCAGCGCGGCGATGCTCGCCGCCGTCGTGACCGTGTCCGAGAGCACGTGCACGCCGTCGGCCCGCAGCGCCTCGGAGCGCTCGCGCCGCGCGACCCACAGCAGATACGCCCCCAGCACCAGGTTCGCGACTCCGGCCGCCGCCGAGATCGCCATGCCGAGCCCCAGGTGCCCGAGCTCCGTCCCCACGACCAGCCGCCGCACCGCCTCGACCGCGATGAAGAGCGCCGCCCCCGCCACGAGCGCCCCCTCGACCGCCGCCGACAGCGGCTCGGCCTTGCCGTGGCCGTAGGGGTGGTCGGCGTCCGGCGGCCGGCGCGAGACCGCCACGCTGAAGGTCATGACCGACGCGGCGATCACGTTCACGCTCGACTCCGCCGCATCGGCCAGGAGCGCCATGGAGCCCGTGTAGAGATAGGCCGCCAGCTTCGCGGCCAGGATCACCACGCTCGCCACGAGCGAGATCAGCCCCGCCTGCACGGCCGGGCTGCGCTGGCCCCGATTCGCACCCAGGTGGCTCACGCCGAGACCTTAGCGCTATGCTGCGGCGCCTCGTCGGGGCGTAGCGCAGCTTGGTAGCGCGCTTGGTTCGGGACCAAGAGGTCGGCGGTTCAAATCCGCCCGCCCCGACCATGAGACTCTTGTTCCCCTTTTCGTAACGGACAGCACGGCAGCCCGCTTCCAGATACTTCGGGAAGCGCCGGTAGCGCTTGATTCTCTCGCCTGTGGAGGCGCATTCTCCCGCAAGGGCTCACGAGTCTCTGGGAGAGCCGCCATGCCATCTCGGATCGGTCTGTTGCCGGCAGCCGTGATCCTGCTCGTCGCGGTCTGCCCGTCCCTTGCGCAGGCGGCTCCCGCCACGGCGACCTGCCAGGGTCTCCAGGAAACCGGAACCGAGTTCGCCACCTGCTCGGCACATGACCCGGTCGACGACGGTCACGGCAACGAGGTGGTCGGCACCGGAGAGGCGACGGCCGATCTCGTGACCGGAGTGCTGAAGTCTCACAGCATCGCGCAGGCCTACTCGTCCGGAACGATCGATGTGAACGCGGGCGCTAGCGCGATCGCCAACATCTCCGACACGATCACCGTCGGAGGCGGCTACAGCGGGATCGTCGAGCTCCGCATGGACGTCTCCGGCGCGTTCCTGCTCAATGATCCCGTTGGATTCCAGTCCTTCCCCCAGCTGGCCGCGTTCCTGACTACCTACACCCAGACCCAGGAGAACACCGCGTCCGTCTTCGTCGAGGAGTACAGCGGCGGCGGCGGTCTCTTCCTCGACAATCCCCGGATCGTGGGCGCCGCGACCTATTCGGCCGACATCGACGACCTCGAGAACGTGCACGTCGTGCTCACGTCGAGCTTCCTCGTCACCCCGTCGACACCCACTTTCAGCTTCGACGCGCGGCTCGGGACCTCGAGCGCGATCAGCCACAACAACCAGGGCGATCACACGCACGTCTCCGAGGTGAACTTCGGTGACACTGCGCACCTCTCGCTGCTGCTGCCCGAAGGCGTGCCCTGGACGTCTGGATCCGGTGTGTTCCTCGCGCCGGAGCCCGTCGAGGGGGCGCTGTTGGCCGTCGGCTTGCTCTGCTTGAGCGCGGCGAGACGAAAGCTGACCTAGCGCAACGGCCGGCGCGGCAGGAGCACGGGCAGGCCGAGTTCGAGAAGAACTGAGTCCGATCCGCGGGCCGTGACGCAAGCTCACTTGCGCTTGGGCTTGCGGGATACGTATGGGACAATCCCCGCGTGGCTCGCCGGTGGCTCACGCTCGCGGTGTCTGCGGTGTTGGTATCGAGTATCGGTGCCTCGGCGCGGGCTGCGTCGCTGACGATCCAGTTCTCGGGGATGGTGACCGACTACAGCCCGTCCGTTCAGCTCGACGACTCCGTGTTCGTCGGTGCCAGCGTGCACGGCTCGATCGTGCTCGACACGAGCGCGCCGGTGGAGCAAATCACCGACCTCGGAGACGGGGCGACCGTGACCTCCTATCTGCTCGCGTCTCCTCCGGCAGGGTTCGTACTCGACGTCGGCAACTTCCACTTCACGGCCCAGCAGGACTTCTCGGCCGAGGTGTGGGACGAAGTGACTTCGGGGTCCCAGGACAACGTGTATTTCGATGCTCTGAGCTCCGGCATGGACCTCTCCTTCACGGGTGACCCGGGGACGCTGCACTCGTCGCATCTCACGGCGGTGCCGTTCGAGCTGTCCCATTGGTCGATCGTACAAGCCGGCGTCTTGTTCGAGCACGGCACGGGTCTTCTAGCCACGATCGACGCGATCGAGGTCACTCCCGAGCCTGGCGCGCTGGCCTGGCTTCCCTTCTGTCTCGCAGCCGTGTTGCTCGGTCACTCGCGCAGCGGGCCCAGGTTCATCACCACGCGCTCCGAGACGAGCTTTCCCGCCGCGTCGAAGCGGTAGAACGACACGAAGGGCAGCTCGACCTCGCGGCCGGTGGGCGGGAAGCCGCCGAACTCCGCGGCGTGCTTGCCGGTGAGTCGCCCCTCGATCACGACTTCGGCGTCGGTGAAGTGCTCGGCGTCGATCTCGGCGCGCAGGCCGGCGAAGGCTCCGGGCGCGGCGGTCATGCCGATGTAGCTGTGACCCGCGCGGATGCTGACCGGGTCGGGAAACACCTGGCGGTTGTAGAGCATGACTGCCTCGGGCGCGAAGGTGCCGAGGATGCCATCGGCGTCGTGCGCGTTCTCGGCGGCGAAGTGTGCGCGCACCAGGTCACTGCGTCGTTGGCGTTCGGTCGGGTCGATCGGCATGAGTCACTCCTCTCCTGGCGGCTTCGATCGCCCCCCGGGCGATGTCGCGCAGCAGTCCCGAATCCATTCCGGCGCGCCCGAGCACGCGGATCGAGACGGTCGCTGCGAACAGAAGGGCGACGAGCGGCTCGAGCTCGAGCGCCGCGCCGGCGTCGGCCGCCGCCTCGCGCAGCCGCGCGCGCAGGAGCGCGGGCATCGACTCGAGCGCGCGCGCGAGCTCGGCTCGGGTCTTCCCCGAGAGCGCGTGCGCTTCGGGGACCGCGTTCAGGATCACGCAGCCGCGGCGCTCCGGGTCCTCGACCGTGAGGCGCACGACCGTCTCGAGCACGTGCTCGAGCGCTCCGAGCCCGCGCCGCTCCGTGGCGAGCGCGGCCGCCAAGTCCGCGACATAGCGGCGCACGGCGGCCCGGAACATGTCCTCCTTGCTGCCGTAGGCCGCGTACAGGCTGCCGCGCAGGAGACCCGTGGCGTCGGCGATCTCCTCGATCGAGGCGCGCGCGTACCCGCGCGCCCAGAACACCCCCAGGAGGGCGGCGTCGACCGCGGCGGGATCGAACTGTCGGGGGCGGACCATGTGCGGGAGCTTATCGTGTTATTGAACGTATAGTCAATAACTGGCCCTGAGGCGGATCGCCCCGTGATCCCATTCCCCAGCCGCAGCATATGGATGCACGCCCCCGGTGCGCGCCCGGCTCGCTTGACCCGGCTCGGCGACCCAAGTAAACAGCCGGAGCATTCCCCACGCGGCGAGAGCATTGGGGCACGTCGCGGCTCGAGGTTTTGGGGATACCTCGGAGAGGGTTCGATGGGGCAGCGCAAGGCAGTTCTCTTGTTCGCGGCGCTCTCGCTCGCACTCGCTGGCAACGCTTCCGCGCAGGACCTGGCACGCGGCAAGGAGTTGTTCTCGATGTGCAGTCACTGCCACGGCGCGCAGGCGCAGGGCGACGCGGCGGCGCTCGCGCCGTCGATCGCCGGCCTCGACGCCTGGTACATCGAGACGCAGATCGGGAAGTTCCGCGACAACGAGCGCGCGGCTCACTTCGACGACATCGCCGGCATGCGGATGCGCGGCATGGCGAAGTGGCTGAAGACGCCGGAAGACATCAAGTCGGTCGCGGCCTACATCGCCACGCTGCCCAAGGTGAAGGATTTCACGCTCACGGGCGGTGACCCGGCCAAGGGCGCCGCGCTCTACGCGCCGTGCAGCGGCTGTCACGGGCTGAACGGCGAGGGCATGCAGGCCGTCGGCGCGCCGCCGCTCGCGCACACCAGTGACTGGTACCTGCACACGCAGCTCAAGAACTACCAGGCGGGGGTCCGCGGCAGCGACCCGCGCGACATCGGCGGCTCGGCGATGCGGCCGATGGCCATGATCCTGAGCGACGAGCAGTCGCTCAAGGACCTGCTGGCGCACGTCGCCACGTTGAAGGGCGTCGCTCCCGGCGCCGGTTCGGAGTAAGTCGATGGCCGATGACAAGCACGAAGAGACTGCCGAAGGGCTCGCCCGCGAGATCTTCCTGATCTCGATGGCGGGCATCGCGGCCTGGATCGCCGCGTCGTTCTTCTTCGTGATCATGGCGGGGTGAGTCGAGATGTTCAGCAAGAACCTGATCGAGTACTTCGTCCCACAAGTCTCGAGCTACGCACACGACATCGACTACATCTTCGACGTCGTGTTCTGGATCGTGATCGCCTTCTGGTTCGTGCTGGCCGAGGGCGTGTTCCTGTGGCTGATCCTGAGCTGGCGCAAGAAGCCCGGCGTGAAGGCGCAGTACATCACGGGCGAGCTGAAGCACGAGAAGCGTTGGATCACCTGGCCGCACTACGTGATCATGGTTTGCGACGTCTTCATCGTCGCGATCGCGATCAACGTCTGGTACAAGGTCAAGCAGGACGTTCCGCCCGCGGACCAGACCGTGCGCATCGTGGCGCAGCAGTGGGCCTGGAGCTTCGTGGACCCCGGCCCCGACGGTAAGCTCGACACCGCCGACGACATCAAGACCGTCGACGAGCTGCACCTGGTCGTGAACAAGACCTACGAGTACAAGCTCGAGGCGCGCGACGTGCTGCACAGTCTGTCGATCCCCGTGTTCCGGCTGAAGCAGGACGCGATCCCCGGGCGCATCGTGACCGGCTGGTTCAGGCCGATGAAGACGGGCACGTACGAGATCCAGTGCGCGGAGATCTGCGGCTTCGGCCACGGGCTCATGCCCGCGCGCGTGATCATCGAGACACCCGAACAACACACGGCGTGGCTGTCGGGGTACGGCACGACCACCGCGTCGGCCGCGGGAGAGTAGGGCCATGGTCACTCAGCAGGCAGAGCACCACGACGAGCACGCGCACCATCCTGAGCAGTCGTTCGTCTCGAAGTATCTGCTCTCGACCGACCACAAGATCATCTGCTTCCAGTACATGTTCACCGGCATGGCGATGGGCATGATCGGCGCCTTCTTCGCCTACGTGTTCCGCATGCAGATGGCCTTCCCCGGCACGCACGTGCCGGGCTGGGGGCTCGTGACTCCCGCCGACTACAACATGCTGATCACGAACCACGGCGCGATCATGATCTTCTGGGTCGCGATGCCGGTGCTGATCGCGGCCTTCGGGAACTACCTCATCCCGCTCATGATCGGCGCGGACGACATGGTGTTCCCGCGCATCAACCGGCTCTCGTACCAGATCTTCCTGTTGTCCTCGATCGTGCTGGTGGTGTCGTTCTTCGTGCCGGGCGGTGGCTTCGCCGGCGCCTGGACCATGTATCCGCCGCTCTCGGCCAAGGCGCAGTACTCACTCACCGGCGACGGCTCGACGGTGTTCGTGCTGGCGGTGGCACTCGAGTTCGTGGCGTTCCTCCTGGGCGGCATCAACTTCGTGACCACCGCGATGAACTCACGCGCCCCGGGGATGAAGTTCCACGACATCCCGATCGTGGTGTGGATGATCGTGATCGCGAGCATCCTGTTCATGGCGTCGGTCGGTCCGCTGATCGCCGGCGCGATCATGCTCCTGTTCGATCAGCGCCTCGGCACCGCGTTCTTCGACCCCAACCGCGGCGGCGACCCGATCCTCTGGCAGCACCTGTTCTGGTTCTTCGGTCACCCCGAGGTGTACGTGGTGCTGCTGCCGGCGGTGGGAATCACGGCCGAGATCATCACCACCATGTCGCGCAAGAAGCTGTTCGCGTACAAGACCGTGCTGCACACGGCCATCTTCACGGGCGTGCTGTCGTTCACGGTCTGGGCGCACCACCAGTTCGTCGCGGGCATCGACCCGCGCATGGCGAACATCTTCACGGTCACGACGCTGATCATCTCGATCCCGATCGCCGAGATGATGTTCGTCTACATCGCCACGCTGTACGGCGGCTCGATCACGCTCAACACCCCCATGCTCTGGGCGCTGGGCTTCATCGGCTCGTTCTTGATCGGCGGAGTCACCGGCATCTTCCTGGGCTCGAGCGGCGCCGACATCTACCTGCACGACACCTACTTCGTGCTCGCGCACTTCCACTACACGTTCTTCCCGATCGCGATCATCGGGACGTACGCCGGACTGACTTTCTGGTTCCCGAAGATGTTCGGGAAGATGATGAACGACACGCTGGGCCGGCTGCACTTCTGGCTCACCTTCGTGCCGTTCAACTGCATCTTCATCCCGCTGTTCTTCACGGGCCTGATGGGCGATCACCGGCGCATCTTCGACTACACGAACTTCACGGAGCTCTCGACGCCGACGCTGCAGCATCTGCGCTCGTTCGCGACGATCTCGCTTCTGGTCATGCTCTCGGCGCAGCTGATCTTCATCTACAACTTCGTGACCAGCCTCCTGTGGGGTCCGAAGGCCGAGCAGAACCCGTGGCGCTCGAACACGCTCGAGTGGACCGCCGCCTCGCCGCCGCCGCACGGCAACTGGCCCACGCTGCCCACCGTGTACCGCGGCCCGTACGAGTACAGTCACCCCGACCGCGCCGAAGACTACTGGCCGCAGAACGCGCCGAGCTGACGAGGAGAAGCCACGCATGTCCGCAACCGCAGCAGGCCGACCGATCGCCACGACGCGCAGCGCCGCCGGGATGCCGACCGGCCGGCTGGCCGTGTGGTGGGTGATCGCGTCGGAGATCGTGATCTTCGGCGGGCTCCTCGGCAGCTACATCATGTTCCGCCTGTCGCACGACGCATTCGCGCAGCAGGCCGCGCACACGAACACGCTGGTCGGCACGATCAACACCTTCGTGCTGCTCACGTCGAGCCTCGCCGCCGTGCTCGGTCACAAGTACGCCGAGGAGGGCAACGGCCCGAAGGCGGCGCGCCAGCTGTACCTGACGGCACTGGGCGGGCTGATCTTCGCGGGGATCAAGTTCCTGTACGAGTGGCCCACCGAGATCCACCACGGCTTCACGATCTCGTCGAGCCCGTTCTGGGCGTTCTACTACACGGCGTGCGGCATTCACGCGGCGCACGTGATCGCGGGCGTAACCATCATGCTGTTCATCGCGCCGGCGGCGCGCAAGGGCCAGGAGCTGCAGCGCGTGGAGCTGATCGGGATCTACTGGCACTTCGTCGACGTGGTCTGGATCTTCCTCTTCCCGCTGCTCTACATCGCGAAGTGAGACAGGAAAGCCAATGACTTCACCCGCACACGACTCACACGATCACGGGCACGGCACCGGCGAGCACACGCACCACCCCAACTACTGGCAGATCTGGGCGATCCTGTGCGTGCTCCTGTGCATCAGCGTGGCGGGCCCGTTCCTGGGCATCAAGATCGTCACGCTGATCACGGCCTTCGGGATCGCACTGGTGAAGGCCTATCTCGTCGCGAAGAACTTCATGCACATCAACCTCGCGGCGAAGTATGTGACTTACTTCATCGTGACCGCGCTCGTGTTCATGTTCCTGTTCTTCGCCGGCACCGCGCCCGACGTGATGAAGCCGCAGGGCCGGAACTGGACCAAGCCCGCCTGGCTCGACGGCTCGATCCACGCCACCATGATGGGTGCCGAGCACGGTGAGGAGCACGGCGAACCGGCCGAGCCCGCCGCCGAGCACGAGGAGCACTGAGGAGGTCTTCTGCTGGCCGCGCAAACCCCCCGGCGCGTGATCGAGCTCCGACCCAGGGGCCGCGCGGAGCTCGTCCCGAGCGCGGTTCTGGCCATGCTGATCTTCGTGTTCACCGAGGTGATGCTGTTCTCGGGCTTCATCTCGGCCTTCACGATCATGCGCGGCTCGGCCGTGCTGTGGCCGCCGCCCGGGCAGCCGCGCCTGCCGATCGAGCAGACCGCGTTCAACACCTCCCTGCTGGTCGCGAGCGGCGTGGTGCTGTACTTCGTTCGCCGGCGCTACACGGTGGAGCTCGGGAAGCTGCGCTACGGGCTCGCCGCGGCGATCGTCCTGGGCGGCAGCTTCGTGCTGCTGCAGGGCCGCGAGTGGGCCCAGATGCTCCGCCAGGGGCTGACGCTGCGCTCGAGCAACCTGGGCAGCTTCTTCTACCTGATCGTCGGCGCGCACGCGCTGCACGCGGTCGTGGCGCTCGGGATCCTGATCTACGCCTGGGTGCGGCTGGGGCGGCGCTCGGTGCCGCGCAACACTCTGGCTGCGGCCGAGATCTTCTGGTACTTCGTGGTCGGGATCTGGCCGATCCTCTACTGGCGGGTCTACCTGTCGTGAAGCTTCTGCTGGCCGCCGTGCTCGTGCTCGCTGCCTCGTCGCTGCCCGCGACGGCGCTGGCGTGTGACTCGTGCATCGCCGCCTCGAGCTCGGCCGTGCAGTGGGCGTTCATCACCGCCTCGATCTTCCTCAGCGTGACGCCGCTGGTCGTCGTGGGCGGGTTCGTGTGGTGGCTCGTGCGCCGCGCGCGTCGCATGGCCGCGGAGGAAGCGACCGGCGTGATCCACCTGCCGACCAGCCCCGCGCGGGCCAGCCGCCAGCCGTAGCGATCGGGCCGTGCGCGCGCTCGCCCTCCTCGCCGCACTGGGGCTCGTGGTGTGCGCGGCTGCCGGCTGCCGGCGCAACGTGTACGTGGGTCACGGCACCGTCGAGTCGGTCGACCGCGAGCAGCATCAGGCCGTGATCGCGCACGAGGCGATTCCCGGCCTGATGGATGCGATGACCATGAGCTTCGACGTGCCCGACCCCGCGGTGCTCGAGCGCCTGGCGCCGGGCCGGCGCATCGAGTTCGACCTCGAGGTGAGTGAGCGCAGCTTCCGCATCGTGGGCGCGCGCGCCGAGGGTGCGTCCGGAGCGGTGCGCGCGCCGAGTGTCTCGTCGATGGTGAACGAGCGCGACCCCGCGCCCGCGTTCTCGCTGATCGACCAGGCCGGCCAGCCCGTGACCCTGGCCTCGCTGCGGGGCACGACGCTGCTGCTCGACTTCGTGTACACGCACTGCATGGGCCCGTGTCCGATCCTCACCGCCAAGCACGTCGAGCTGCAGCGCGCGCTCCCGCCCGAGACCCGCGCGCACACGCGCTTCGTGTCGATCACGCTCGATCCCGCGAACGACACACCCGCGGCGCTCACGCGCTACGCGCAGGACCGGGGCGCGGATCTCTCGGACTGGTCGTTCCTCACCGGGCCGGAGGCCGACGTGGCCGACGTGGTGCGCCGCTTCGGAGTGGGCACGCTGCGCACGCCCGACGGCGCGATCGACCACGTGGTCGCGACCTTCGTGGTGGACCGCGACGGCCGGATCGCGAAGCGCTTCCTCGGGCTCGAGCACTCCGTCGACGAGCTGCGCGCGGCGCTGGTCGAGGTGGCGGGCGCATCGTGAGCTCGTTCCAGCCCGGCCGCGGTCCCACGGTGCTCACGCTGTGCGCGGTGGCCGCGTTCTGCGCGCTCGGCTTCTGGCAGATCAGCCGCCTGCACTGGCGCGAGCGCGACCTGGCCGAGAAGGCGGCGCGCACCCTGCTCGAGCCGGTGCCGCTCGCCGAGGCCAGCCGCGACCCGCGGGCGAGCGCGTTCCGCCGCGTGATCGCACGCGGCCGCTTCGAGCTTGCCGACTCGATGATCGTGCCCGCCGAGCGCGGGCAGGAGCTGGGCGGCCGCGTGCTCACGCCGCTGCGCGAAGAGGGCGCGGCCGACGACACCCCGCGCGTGCTCGTCGACCGCGGCTGGATCCCGGAGGCGTCGTTCCAGCAGTTCCTGCCGCCCGACCCCGGCAGTCCGCAGGCGCTGGGCGAGCCCGTCGAGGTGCACGGCCTGGCGCTCGAGCTCGCCACGCGCGACGCACAGCCCGGCCCGCGCACCGACCGCAAGACCTACCAGGCGCGCTTCAACCCGGACCGCCCGGGGGTGATCGCCAAGATCGCCGCGCAGATCCCGTACCCGCTGGCGCCGGTCATGGTGCAATCCGCGGAGCCCGAGCCCGGTGGCCTGCCGATCGGCGAGGCCGCCAAGCCCGCGAGCCCGGTCGACCACCGCGCCTATGCCATCACCTGGTTCGCGGTCGCGGCGCTGTGTCTGGCGGCCTACGTCGAGTACGGGTTCAGGCGCGCGCGCGAGCAGGCCGAAGCCGCCTCGCGCGCGCGCGCACGTTCCGCCGCTCAGTGACTCGGCGCGAAGTCCGTGAAGCCCGTGACCGACGCCAGGCGTCCGTCCGCAGACACCACGCAGAAGTCCGTGCCGCCGAAATGCAGCGGCGCGTCGGCGGTGCCGCCGGCCTCCCAGCGGAAGCGCAGCACGTCGTGGTGTGACTCGACCTCGCTGGCCAGCCGGAAGCGGTAGGCGTCCGGGAACTGGCCGTGGACGGCGGCGATCATGGCGGACAAGCCCTCGTGGCCCTGGCCGCTGCGGTGCGAGTCCAGGTAGCTCGCGGCCTCGGTGTAGGTCTTCGCGATCAGGTCGGCGCGGCGCCGCGCGTCGCGCTCGTTCCAGGCGGCGAGATAGCGTTCGACGAGAGAGGTGGGGTTGCTCATGACTCGTTCTCCTTCCGGCGGCGACCGACGGGTCGCCAGCTCGGGCAGACGAATACGACGAGCGCAGCAGCGCGTCGATTACGCGCCAGGTAATCGCAGGGAGTGACTCAGCGCGGTGAGTCGGGGCTCGCCGGCGGCGGCGCCGTGCCGCTGCGCGGTCCCCCGCCCGCGGGATCGAGCTTGACCTTCATCTTCGGCCAGGACGAGGCCTTCTTCGTGGGCTCGCGGCGCATGAGCGTGCGGCACATGCCCTGCTCCAGCTGGCCGGTCGCGGCGATCGCGCCGGGCAGCGAGAGCGTGCGGCCGATCGGCAGCTTGGGCGCGCCCAGCACCAGCGCCTGGCGCACCTCCCACGGCTCGAGGTCGGGGCGCGTGCCGGTCACGAGCACCGCCGAGCCCGCGGCCAGACCCACCGCGGCCGCGGAGCCAGTCACTACCGCGACGCGCTTGTCGGGAATGGTCGAGCCGTCGTTCCACGGGTTCGAGACCGCGCCTTCGATCGAGATCTTCTCGCCGCGCGGCTCGGGCAGCACGAGGTCGGCCTCGGTCCCCGGGCTCGCCGCCGTCTCGGCCACCACGGTTCCGCGCAGCGGCCGCAAGAGGACGCTCGGCAGCTCCTGTCCGGTCCACGGGTCGTAGACCACGCCGGTGTCTCCGCCGTGCGTGCGCAGCCAGGACTCGCGCCAGTGCGCGGGGTAGGCGCCGACCGAGCCCGGCTCGTCGCCGGGGCCGCACACCGCCACCGCGCAGTTGTCCTCGGCGTAGAGCAAGGCGTCGTGCAGGATCCAGTTCGCCTGCGCGCCCGGCCAGGCGCAGGTGAGCACGCGCGCGCGTTCGCCCACGGCGTACACCACGCCGGCCGCGCGCGACCAGACCGAGATCGGGCGCAGCGGGCGCACGGTCGAGTCACCGTTGCGCATGCGCGGGTCGTCGCCGGTCTTCAGCGTGAGCGAGGTGCGCAGGTTCTCCTGCACGTCGACCGCGACGATCTGCGCGCGCGGGGCGACACCGATGCGTGTACCCGTGGCGCCGGAGCCCGCGGCGATCGATGCCACGGTCGTGCCGTGGCCCCAGTCGTGGCGCGTGCGATCGTCGGCGCCGGCCCAGTCCGAAACGTTGCCGGCGATGCCCAGCGCGAGCCGGGTCTCTGCGCCGCGCGAGATCGCCATGTGCGCGAGGTTCGCGCCGAAGCGGTCGCCGGGCACGCCGTTGCCGTCGAGGTCCTCGCCGCCGCGCTCGTTGGGCTTGTCGAGCAGGTTGGGCCGCAGCGCGGCGTGGTCGATGTCGACGCCGGTGTCGATCACCGCGATGCGCACGCCCTCGCCCTGCTCCTCGTTCCAGACCTGCGGCGCGCCGATCGCCGAGAGGTCGGGCGTGGCCTGGGTCGGCATGACGCGCTTCGCCGCACCCAGCCGCACCTGCTTCTGGTACGCGTCGGCGTCGGGGTCGACCACGCGAGTCACCGCCGCGAACGGCGTCGGGAAGCTCGGCGTGGCCGCCACGCGCAGGAAGGTCGCGTCCTCGGGCAGGTAGCTCTCGGGCCACACGGCCGGATCGGTGCGGATCCAGCTCACCGCCTGGTAGAAGTTCACGCCGGTCGGCAAGTCGATCACCACCCACAGCCCCAGCCCGACCGCATCGCGCGTGCCGGTCTGGTCGAAGGGGAACGCGGGCATGACCTGCGCGCCGAGCGCCGCGAGCTTCGCGTCGAAGCCGCGCAGCCCGAGTGACTTGCGCGCCGTGCCATCTTTGAACGGCTCGTCGAGCTCACGCAGCTTGAACAGCACCACGCCGCCCGCGTACGGGTCGGCCACGGGCAGGGTCTGGGAGTCGGTGAAGGTGACCTGGGCGTGCGCCACGGCCTCACCCGACTTGCACACCACTTCGACCGGCGCCGGCACCGCCGGCGCGGGCACGACCAGCGCGTCGCCCTCGCCGTAGAGTGTCTCGCCGTCGGCGGTGGTGCACGCGACCGGCGTCGTGAGCGTGGTGGCCACGTGCAGGCGTCCCTTGTCGCCCATGCGCACCGCGCTGTTCAGCGGGTCGATGCGCAGCTTGTCGGCGTCGGCCGTGGCGGCGACGGGCTTCCACAAGGGCGCCAGCTCCGCCTTCTGGCCCAGACCGGTGGCACACGACGCCAGACACACCCCGAGCGCGAGAATTCCCCTTCTCATCCCGAGATTTTCGGGCAGACCCGCACCTTGCTTAAGCGCGAATCAAGTCTTAGCCGTGAACGGCCGCGGGCGGCCGCGGCCTACGGCCTTCGCTCGGCTGCGCCTCGCTGCGCGCTCCGCTTGCCGGAACGCAGGCGAACTCTTGCGCCAGAGACACGATCACGAGCCGACGCAAGCGAAGCCCGCAGCGAGGCGCAGCCGAGCGGAGGGCGGCAGGCGGGCTTCGCCCGCCGCTACCCGCCTCTAATCGACGAACGCTCGGAGCACTCGCGCTCGCGACGGATGGCGCAGCTTGCGCAGCGCCTTCGCCTCGATCTGGCGGATGCGTTCGCGGGTGACCGCGAAGTCCTGGCCGACCTCCTCCAGCGTGTGGTTGGAGCGCTCGCCGATGCCGAAGCGCATCTTGAGCACCTTCTCCTCGCGCGGAGTCAGCGTCGACAGCACCTTGCGCGTGTGCGCCGCGAGGTTGCGCTGGATCACCTCGTCGGTGATCGACGGGCGCTTCTTGTCCTCGAGGAAGTCGCCCAGATGTGAGTCCTCGTCCTCGCCGATCGGCGTCTCGAGCGAGATGGGCTCCTTCGCGATCTTGAGCACCATCTGCACCTTCTCGAGCGGCATCTCCATCTCTTCGGCGATCTCTTCCGGCATGGGCTCGCGGCCGAGCTTCTGC